>NZ_JAODYT010000037.1:0-46519 GCF_029834875.1 Pseudomonas sp. GD04158
GTCGACGAGGCGGCGGGGCTGGAATGGTTGCCCTGGTTGCGCGAGCTGCTGGTGCAGATGGTCGAACTGGCCTCGGGGCTGGCGCGCAGTGCGCCGCTGCTGTCATCCGACCCGCAGCCGGCGCTGCTGCTCGACGCCGAGGCGCGTCTGCTGGAGAGCAACGCGGCGTTGCAGGGGCTGCTTGGTGAACGCGCCCTGACGCAGGTGGGCGAGCTGCTGCCGGTGAACCATTTGCCGCTGGTGCGCGCCTGCCTGGAGCAGTCGCGGGCTGTGGAGTCGGTGGAAGCGCAGGATGGCGAGCGCATCCTGATCTGGAGTTTCATTCCCGATGGCGCCGAGCGCCGCGTGCTGGCGCGCTGCCGCGAGGCCACCCGCGAGGTTCGTGAGCAGCGTGAGGCCGCGCGGGCGCGGCGCTTGTATCGGCTGATCACCGAGAACACCACCGACCTGATTTCCCGGCACACGCCGGAGGGCGTGTTCCTCGACGCTACGCCTGCCAGCTGGACGTTGCTCGGCTACTGGCCGGAAGAACTGCGCGGCATGGCCGTCGACAGCCTGCTGCATCCGCAGGACCAACTGCAGCAGGCCAAGCAGGCGCGCGAGGCGCTGGAGCAGGATGGCTACCACACCATGACCTACCGCATCCGCCACCGCGACGGCCACTACCTGTGGTTCGAGACCGCCAGCCGCGCCATTCGCGAGACCTACACCGGTGCGGTGGTCGAGGTGGTCAGCGTGTCGCGCGACATCACCGCGCGCATCCAGGCCGAGGAGAACAAGCGCCGCCTGGAGGACGAGCTGGCGCACACCACGCGGCTGATCACCCTGGGCGAACTGGCCTCGGGTATCGCCCACGAGATCAACCAGCCGCTGGCGGCGGTGGTCAACTACGCCAGCGCCAGCCAGCGCTATCTGCAGGGCATCGGCGGCGATCAGGCCGGTGTGGACAAGGTGGGCCAGGGCCTGGCGCGCATCACTGAGCACGCCAACCACGCCTCGGCAGTGATCAAGCGCCTGCGCGCCTTCCTGCGCAAGGGCCAGCGGCGCATGCAGGCGCTGGATCTGGCCGAGGTGGCGCGCGAAGCGGTGCGCCTGTGCAACTGGGAGGCCGGTACAGCGCAGGTGGCGGTGAGCGACGTCTTGCCGGACAATCTGCCACCGGTATTCGCCGACCGCGTCCTGCTCGAACAGGTACTGCTCAACCTGCTGCGCAATGCCATCGATGCCAACCGCGAACGTCACCCCGGCGCGCCTTCGCAGGTGCGTCTGGAGGCTGGAGAAGCTGACGGCTGCCTGGCCATCCGGGTAATCGATCAGGGGCCGGGCGTCAGCGACGAGCAGATGGCCAAGCTGTTCACCCCCTTCTACACCAGCAAGGCCGACGGACTGGGGCTCGGCCTGTCCATGAGCCGCAGCATCATCGAAGGCTTCGGCGGTGCGCTGGAGGCCTCCCCGGCCGAGGGTGGTGGGCTGTGTCTGGAATGTCGTTTGCCGTTGGGCAGGGACGACGTATAACAACAAGAGGAGCTGCACGCAGATGCAACAACGGGTTTATGTAGTCGATGACGACCAGGGCATGCTCGACTCGACGCTCTGGCTGCTGGAGTCGGTTGGCCTGACAGGCGTGCCCTTCACCAGCGGTCGGGCCTTTCTCGACGCTTGCGATCCGACTGCCAATGCCTGCGTGCTGCTCGATGTGCGCATGCCCGGCATGGGTGGGCTGAACGTGCAGGAGGAGATGCGCGCGCGTGGTATCGACCTGCCGGTGATCTTCGTCAGCGGTCATGCCGACGTGCCCATCGTGGTGCGCGCGTTCAAGGCCGGCGCGGTGGATTTCATCGAGAAGCCCTACAACGAGCAACTGTTGCTCGACAGCGTGCAGCAGGCGCTGGATCGCCGCCCGGCCCGGCCAAAGCGCGACGCGCGTCTGGCCGAGGTGCAGACGCGGCTCGATCAGCTCACCCCGCGTGAGCGTGACGTGCTGCTGCCCTTGGTGCGCGGCTACACCAACCGCGAAGTGGCCGAGCAGCTCGATATCAGCGTGAAGACCGTCGACCTGTATCGCTCGCGGGTGATGAAGCGCATGCAGGCCGAGACGCTGCCGGAGCTGGTGGGCATGGCCATCGCCGCCGGGCTGGTGGATGCGCTGGCGATTCGTTCAGAGATTTGAGCGCACAGGGGGCGTAGGGTGCGCCGTGCGCACCAAGGTGCTTGATGCGCGCAGGGAGCTTATGTCAGCGGCCGCTTCGGTGCGCACGGCGCACCCTACGCTTTCGTACGCCGCGCGTATCAACGTCAATCGGCCCAGCCGCGGTAGACGTGGGTCATCGGCCGCGGGCCCTTGAGATAGCCGGTGCTCATCTCGCGGATATGAAAGCCGCCGGCTTCGATCAGGGCGGGGATATCGCGGTCCAGGTGGCAGCCGCCGGCCAGCGGTTTCCACAGCGGCGTCAGGCGCTTTTGCCAGCGCACCACCGGCAGGTCCGGCGCCAGGCCGTGTTCGCAGA
Organism: Pseudomonas sp. GD04158; assembly: GCF_029834875.1. Classification (NCBI taxonomy): domain Bacteria; kingdom Pseudomonadati; phylum Pseudomonadota; class Gammaproteobacteria; order Pseudomonadales; family Pseudomonadaceae; genus Pseudomonas; species Pseudomonas sp. GD04158. The sequence continues at coordinate 2,508 of NZ_JAODYT010000037.1, forward strand.
ACAGCAGGCGGCCGCCGGGTTTCAGCACGCGGCGCATTTCGCCCAGGACGGCGATGGCATCGGGGATGGTGCACAGGGTGAAGGTGCAGACGATATCGTCGAAGCTGGCGTCCGCCGCCTGAATCTGCCCCAGTTCCAGGGCGATCATCTCCACCGGTACCTGGCAGCGTGCGGCGCGTTCGCGGGCCAGGGCCTGCATCTCCGCGGAGGGGTCGACGCCGACCACCACCTCGACCCGCTGCGCATCGTAGAAGCCCAGGTTCAGACCGCTGCCGATGCCGATTTCCAGCACGCGTCCGCGCGCCAGCGGCACGATCTGCGAGCGCGCCTTCATCACCGCCCCCATGCCGCAGGCGAAATCGATCAGATGCGGCAGGATATGGCGGTCGTAAAGGCCCATGGCTCAGGCTTCGTCTTGCCCGTCGTCGTCATCGTTGTCGCCACGATAGGCGGCGAAACACTTGAGGGAATGGCTGACCTCGTTGCCTTCGATCAGCCAGCTGTCGTCCTCCTCGAGGTGGCGCGCGGCCTTGACCGCAGCGAGGGAGAACTTCCACAGGCGGCGCTCGCGGCCGTCGATGCAGTGCACCTGCAGCAGCGGCTTGGCCGCGCTGTCGGCGCTGTCGGTTCCGGCGCTGACCTGGGCCAGCAGCTCGGTGTCCAGATCGAACTGCCAGGCATGCAGGCCATCGATCTCCAGCATGTCGGCGTCTTGCAGGGCTTCGATCAGGCTTGTCGGTTTCATCGGCTTGTCCACGGCATCAGCGCCCCAGGCGGCGCAGGTCGGAGGACTCTATCACGCGCACGCCGTCTTCTTCCTCCAGCGCCAGGCGCCACAGCGCGCGGGCCAGGGCGCAGGCGTCGATGCCGCGGTATTTGCCCGGCAGCCAGCGCAGCAGCGGCGCCGCCAGGCGCTCGCCAAGACGAAACTCCTGGCGCGCACCGAGCAGCAGCGAGGGGCGGGCGATGGTCAGTTGCGGCCAGTCCATGGCCTTCAGCGCTTGCTCGGTCTCGCCCTTGACGCGGTTGTAGAACACCGAGGAGTTGGGATTGGCGCCCAGGGCGCTGATCACCACCAGATGCCGTGCGCCCAGCTCGCGAGCGCGACGGGCGAAGGCCAGCACCAGGTCGTGGTCGACGGCGCGGAAGGCCTCCTGCGAGCCGGCCTGCTTGATGGTGCTGCCCAGGCAGCAGAAGGCGGTGTCGACCTGGCCGGAAAGCTGCGGCAGCAGGGCCTGCAGATCACCGACCGGGTTTTCCAGATGGGCATGGGCGGCCAGCGGGCGTCGCGTCGGCGCCAGCACGCGGGCGACCGTCGGCTCGCTGAGCAGACGATCGAGCAGATGTTCGCCGGTAAGGCCGGTGGCGCCAGCGAGCAGGATATGTTGCGGGGTCAGGTGCATGCAGTTGTCTCTAGTCCGTTACAGCTGAGCTTAGTCGTTGCCGCTACTGCTGGCCACGGCCCCCAGGGCTCGCTCAGCCTGATTCTGGCGCAGGCTGCGCCAATGCTGGAGTACGCCGCGTGGCGCCCAGATCTGCGGTTCGGAAGGTTCGAAACCGTCGCTCTGCTCGCGCTCGGCGACGCGTTCCCTGGCCAGTTCGAAGGCCCGTTCCAGGTTGTCGGTTTCGCCCAGCGCCTCGGCGAACAGGGCGCGGCCGAAATAGGTGAAGTCGTTCTCTTCGCTGCAGCCGAAGGACACCCGGTCGGCGCGTGCGGCGGTCATCACCAGGGTCTTGTCGTCTTTCAGCGGCGGGATGAAACCGCCGGAGTAGCAGGCCGATATCACCACCACCTTGTTGCGCTGCTTGAGCGGGGCGAGCAGGGCAGCCAGTTCGCTGGCCGGCAGGTCGGCCAGCTGCAGGCGCGGCTGGTCGAGATTGAGTTCGTGGCGGCGCGAGCCATGGCTGGTCAGATAGATAAAGATCAGGTCTTCCTCGCCGCTGCGTTCGGCCAGGGCCTGGACCACACGGGTGAGATTCTCGCGGGTGGCCAGCGGGCGGTCGGCGAGATGGTCGCGATGGTTGATCAGGCTGATGCTGCCATGGGCGCCGAAGCGTTCACGCATCAGGCGGCTGACGTAGTCCGCCTCGCGCATGAACACGCTCTGCTTGCCATCGCCGGCCAGGGTCAGGGCATAGAGTTCGCGCGCCTCTGTCGAGGCCGGAATCGCGGCGATGGCTTCGTCGAGCAGCTGGCCTTGTTGCAGCAGGCCCAGTTCGAGGCTGTCGGGCAGCACCTGGCCCTGATCGTCACGCACCAGTCTGCCGTCTTGCCAGGTGCCGGATTGGCGGCTGCCGTCGGCCAGGGTCAGGGTGCCCTGACCGCTGTATTCGCCGCCGGAGAAACGCCCCCGGTAAGCGCTGCCATCGGGCAGGGTGAGCAGGCCTTCGCCTTCGTACTGCCAGTCGGCAAACTCGCCGAGGTAGCGGGTGCCGTCGCCATCGTTGTATTCACCAGGGCCCTGCATCATGCCCTCGACGAACTCGCCGGCCCAGACTTCACCGTTGGCGCTCTGGTAACGGCCCTTGCCGTGAAACTCGTCGTTCTGGAATCCGCCGCTGTAGTTGTCGCCATCGGCGTTGCGATAGCTGCCCTGGCCGCTGAGCAGGCCCTGGGCGAACAGACCGCTGAACTGATTGCCGTAGGCATCGCTGCGCACGCCCTGGCCCTCGGGCTGGCCATTGACGAACTGGCCCTGGAAGCTGCTGCCGTCAGCCATTTCCAGTTTGCCCAGGCCATGGAAGCGGTCGTTGAGAAACTCGCCCTGATAACGCTGGCCACCCTGCTCCAGCAGGCCCTCGCCATTGAAACGGTTGCGCTCGAAACCGCCCTGATAGCGGCTGCCATCGGCGTAGGTCAGGGTGCCATGGCCATGGAACATGCCCTGGTGAAAGTCGCCCAGGTAATGCTCGCCGCCGGGGCCCTGCCATTCGCCGGGCCCCTCGAACATGCCGTCCTTGAACTGGCCGACGAACCAGCTGCCGTTGCGGTAGTCCAGGCGTCCGGGGCCTTGCAGCAGACCGTCGACGATCTCGCCGCGATACTCGGCGCCGTCGGGCAGGATGGCGTTGGCCGGCAGCAGCGGGCGCGCCTCGTCGCAACCGGCGAGCAGCAGGGACAGGCAAAGGGGGAGCAGGCGCAGGGCAAGGGGGTTCATGACGGACATCCAGGTCGGTGCTGTGGCCCGCAGTATGCCGCAAGCCTGGACGCTTGCGCTGCCGAGTCTCACGCTTTGCAGACGCGAGTGCGTTCCCGCTCCGGCGCGGAGCGCCGAAAACGGGAACGACCGGATGGCCGGGTCAGACGAAGCAGAGGGTCAGCGGTTCGGCGATATAGGCCGGCTTCTCCTGGCCTTCGATCTCCAGCACGGCGCGGGCCTTGAGCAGCCACTGGCCGGGGTTCTTTTCGTTGGCGTCGGTCAGGGTCACCGTCAGGCGCACCTTGGAGTCGACCTTCACCGGCTGGATGAAGCGCACGCTGTCGAGGCCATAGTTCACCGCCATCTTCAGGCCCTGCGGCATGATCATGATGCCTTCCATCAGCATCGGTACCAGCGACAGCGACAGAAAACCGTGCGCGATGGTGGTGCCGAAGGGGGTCAGCTTGGCCTTTTCCGGGTCGACGTGGATGAACTGATGGTCGCCGGTGCATTCGGCGAACTGGTTGATGCGCTGCTGGTCGATGGTCAGCCACTCGGACTTGCCGAGTTCCTTGCCAACATAGTCCTTGAGCTCTGCTACGGGTACGAACGGCATAGTTCCTCCTTGAGGACGCGGGTGTTTTTCTTGTGTGCGTGGAACCGTTGCGGCCTAGATCATCACGGGGCCGGCAACGGGTCAAGCCTGCCTTGATCCACTGAATGGCGGGGCATAGGCCATACGGACGAGGCAATACAGAGGCCAGCGCCGGGTCATCGCGCCTATAATGGCCGGCATGCCCTCAAGATTGCCCGGATACCCCTGCTAGCGCGGTGGTACTGGGCATCGCTCGTTTCGGAGATTGCCCATGCTGCTTCGCGGCCTTTCCTGGCTGGTGCTCTGCCAGTTGCTCGGTACCGTCCTCAACGTTTTGCTGCTGCCCATGTTGCCGGGGCCGATCATCGGCATGCTGCTGCTGTTCGTGTTCCTCATGCTGCGCGGCGAGGTGGGCGAGCCGCTCAGCCTCGCCTCCAGCAGCCTGCTCAAGTACCTGCCGCTGATCCTGGTGCCGCCGGCCGTCGGGGTGATGGCCTATGCCGGCGCCATCGCCGCCGACTTCTGGGCGGTGGTCGGTGCATTGCTGCTGTCGCTGTTGCTGTCGGTGGCGTTCGCCGGCTGGCTGATGCAGAAGCTGATCGAGCGCCAGCAGCGTCGGGAGGAAGCATGAGTCCGGACTGGCAGGGCGCCTGGCAGGCGCTGATTCATCACCCGCTGTTCGGTGTCGGCATCACCCTGGGCGCCTATCAGCTGGCCGTTGCCGCCTATGAGCGTACCCGCTGGGTATTCCTGCAGCCGGTGCTGGTATCGATGCTCACGGTGATCGGCATTCTGCTGCTGTGCGGTTTGAGCTTCGCCGAATACCGCAGCAGCGTTTCGCTGCTGACCCTGCTGCTCGGCCCGGCCACGGTGGCGCTGGCGGTGCCGCTGTATCTCAACCTGCGGCGAATCCGCCAGTTGTTCTGGCCGATCATCCTCACCCTGTCGATCGCCGGCACCTTGGCTACGCTGTTGGGAGCCGGGCTGGCCTGGCTGTTCGGCGCCGAGCGGCTGATGCTGATGAGCATGGCGCCGAAGTCCGTGACCTCGCCGATCGCCATGCTGGTGGCCGAGCAGATCGGCGGCATCGCCGCGCTGGCGGCGGTGTTCGTGATGATCACCGGGGTCATCGGCGCCATGGTCGGGCCTTCGCTGCTGCGTCTGTGCGGCGTGCGTCATCCGGCGGCGCTGGGCATGGCGCTGGGCATCACCGCCCATGCCGTAGGCACGGCGCGGGCGCTGCAGGAGAGCGACGAGTGCGGCGCCTTCGCCGCCCTGGCCATGAGCCTGATGGGCGTGATCACCGCGGTGCTGTTGCCGCTGGCGATTGTCCTGTTCTTATGAGGTGACGATGAACCTGCCGCTGTTCCCCCTCAATACCGTGCTGTTCCCCGGCTGCATGCTCGATCTGCAGATATTCGAGGCGCGCTATCTGGACATGATCAGCCGCTGCATGAAACAGGGCAGCGGCTTCGGCGTGGTGTGCATCGTCGACGGCGCGGAGGTGGGCGAGGCCGCCAGCAGCTTCGCCGCCATCGGCTGCGAGGCGCTGGTGCGCGACTTCCAGCAGCGCCCCAACGGCCTGCTGGGCATCCGGGTCGAGGGCGGACGGCGTTTCAGGGTACGCGAGGCTCGCGTACTGCCGGATCAACTGACGCTGGCGGAGGTGGACTGGCTGCCGGAGCAGGAGGATCGACCGCTGCTCGGCGAGCATGCCGACCTGGCCGCCTTGCTAGCCGCCCTGGCCGAGCATCCGCTGGTTTCGGGGCTGGGCATGGCCGGAGTGGTCGGCGCTCAGCAGCAGCTGGCGAATCAGCTGGCCTATCTGCTGCCGCTGGAGCCGACGCAGAAACTGCAGCTGTTGCAGCAGGACGATCCCGCGCAGCGCCTGGAACAGCTGCAGGTCATGGTGGATCAGCTGCAGGGCGATGCCTGAAGCCTGGGCTCAGTAGGCGTAGCGCAGCAGCGCGGCCGACAGTTGCCAGGCCGCCATGCCGCCGAGTACCGCCAGGCAGGCTGGCAGCACGATCCACCACAGGCGTGCCGGCAATGCCGGCAGCACCTCGCGGCGCTGGCACAGGGTCAGGCTCAGGCCGCATACGGCCGATGCCAGCAGTGCCCCGGCGATCACGTCGCTGGGCCAGTGCACGCCCAGATAGACGCGCGACAGGGCAATGGCCAGCGCCGGCAGACAGGCCACCACCAGCCAGGCCAGGCGCAGACGCACGCCCTGACCTCGACCGGCAAGTACCCCGAGCACCAGGAAGAAGGCGAACGAGGCCGAACTGTGACCGCTGGGGAAGCTGAAGCTGGTCAGCGGCTCGCTCAGAATATCGGGACGCACGCGGGCGAAACCGTGCTTGAGCGTGGTGTTGCCCAGCGCGGTGAGCAGCAGCGTGGAACCGGCGAACAGCAGATGACGCCATTGCCGGGCGAGCAGCAGCAGGCTGCACAGCACCACGGCCGCCACCAGTTGCGTGCGCAGATCGCCGAGCCGCGTCAGGGTGACGATCCAGCGATCCAGGTGCGCCCGGCGCTGCTCCTGGACCAGGGTCAGCAGGCCCTGGTCCAGCGCATCCAGGTGTGGCCAGCCGATCATGATCGCCAGCAACAGCAGCAGGCTGAGCCCGCCGGCGAGCAGGCTGGCGCGTTGTTTTCCCGCCAGGCTGGCCTGCACCGTCAGCAGCAGGATCAGGCCGATGCCGGCCAGCAGAACGGCCGCCTCCGTCCAGAACCCCTCGGCCATCGGCAGGCGCAGCGCGGCGCCGGTGGCCCAGCCGGGCAGCAGGTAGGCCACCGACCAACCGGCTGCCGCCACCAGACTCACCAGAATGAAGCGCAGTAGCGGCATGTTCAGCATGCCGGCGACTAGCGGCAGCAGAGGGCGCAGGGGGCCGATGAAGCGCCCCACCAGCAGGCTGGCCACGCCGTAATGGCGGAAGTACAGCTCGGCGCGCATCACCCACTGCGGATGACGGCGCAGGATCGGCAGGCGCGGAATGTTGTGCTTGAAGCGTCGCCCCAGGGTGTAGGACAGCAGGTCGCCGCAGAAGCCACCGGCATAGGCCAGCGCCAGCGTTTCCCACAGGCTGAGTACGCCGCTGCCGGCCAGCAGGGCGACGCTGAACAGCAGCACCACGCCTGGCAGGAGGATGCCCACCAGGGCCAGGCATTCGAACAGGGCGATAAGGAAGATCGCCAGCCCCAGCCATTGCGGGTTGGCGCTCAGCCAGGTGGTCAGGTTGTCCAGCCAGACGCTCAAAGGTCACCTCCTGCGACGCTCAGCAACTGGTAATCATGTCCTTCGACCTGACCACGGCGCAGTGGGTTGCGTGTGCAGTAGCGCGCGTAGCCGGCGTCGACGAAACGGTAAGGCAGATGCTCGTCGCGCCCCTTGGGAATACCCAGGCGCGCGCACTGGATGATGGTCTGCGGGCGCTCGCCGACGTCCTCGACGAACAGCCGCTGCAGGTCGAAACGGCGCGCGTCCCAGTCCGGCACTTTCAGGGCGAGGGCCTTGCACAGCAGCGTCTGGCCGGCGCACAGGCGCTCGGGCGCGCGCGGCATGCCGAGGCTGTCCGGATTGTTGCGCTGCATGGCGGCTAGCGAGTCGGCGCCGCTGATGGCGTCGACCCAGGGATGCGCGGACTTGATCAGCACCGCATTGCCCGGGCCATGGACGCTGAAGTTCAGCGAATCGCCGCCGCGCGCGTAGTACATGTAGATGTGCCCGCCGTCGGCGAACAGCGCCTTGCGTTTCTCGGTGTAGCCGAGCGAGGCATGGCTGCCCTTTTCCGCCAGGTAATAGGCTTCGGTCTCGATGATCCGCGCGCTCAGCCAGAGCGCGCCGACGCGGTGGCGAATCACCTTGCCGAGCAGCTCGCGCGCCAGCAGTTGCGCGTCACGGTCGAAGAAGGCATCGGCCAGGGGGCGGGCCTGCGGCCAGGGCAAACTAAGGGTGGGTTCGGCTGGCATCATCTGTTGCATGAAGTCGCATGGGCATAGTCTGGGGCGGCGAGCATAACAACAAGAACCTTAAAGATGCCTGAACGTTCCCGCAGCAGCAGTGCCCATATCAGCCCTTCGGCGCATTACACCGGTTACGTCTGGTATCGCCACCAGCTCGCCGAGTCGGCGTTCGTCACCGCCTTCGGCCGCTTCGTGCACAAGCTGCTGTGGCCGCTGACCTGGGGCGCACGCGCAGGCTTCGGCCTGGATATCGAGGCCCTGCTGCTGCAGCGTCATCTGCAGATCGATGCGCTGCTGACCGAAGCCATCGAGCAGGGCGGGGTGCGGCAGGTGGTGGAGATCGCCTGCGGCCTGTCGCCTCGCGGCCGGCGCTTCTGCGCGCGTTATCCACAGCTTCGGTATCTGGAAGCGGACCTGCCCGCCATGGCCGCACGCAAGCGCCTGCTGCTGCATGGTGAAGGCTGGCTGGACGGGCGGCACCAGGTGCGCGCGGTCGATATCCTCGCCGAGCGCGGCAATCAGCGGCTGGGTGCACTGTTCGCGGATCTGGAGCGCAGTGAGCCGGTGGTGGTGATCACCGAGGGGCTGGTCAACTACTTTCCGTTGACGCTGATCGAGGGCTTCTGGAGCCGGCTCGCCAACGAACTTGGCGAGTTCCCCGCTGCTACCTACCTGACCGAGCTTTATCCGGACCTGCGTGAACATCCGCGCTACCGCCAGCTGCGCTGGGGCGTCGATCTGATCGGCCGCTTGACTCGCGGCAGTTACCCGCTGCATTACCGTAATCATGACGAGATCGTCGCGGGCTTCCGGCGTTGCGGCTTCGCTCAGGTGCAGGTGCTTGATCCCAGTGCCGATGCGTCCCGTCTGGGGCTCGCGCCTTCACGCTTGCCCGGACTGGTGCGGGTGATTCAGGCGCGGACCTAGGAAGCGCTGCGCTCCGCGGCTGTGCCGGCTTGCTACCGATCTAGGCGCAGGCCGCTGCCGGCAGCGGCGCCGGATGGATGCGCGCGGCCAGCGCCAGGCTGGCATTGGCATCGGTATGCGGGAAGACGAAGGCCAGGCCCCTGTCTTCGTGGCGCAGCGGTAGCAGCGGCTGGCTGGGCAGATCCGCATAACTCAGCTGCCAGCCCCGCCCAGGCAGATCCCGCGGCAGGTCGCCTTGCAGCAGCCCGCCGAAGAAGCCCAGCTCGCTCAGCTCCACCGTCCATTGCCGGCCTTCGGCATGCTGCAGCAGTGCCTGACGCTGGCGGGGCGCCAGGCGCGGCTCGCAGCGTTTCTCCAGCTTCAGGAGCTGCTCGGCTTGCAGGCGCGTGCTGCCCGGGCTGCGTGCCGGCAGCGGTCGCCCATCGAGGAAGGGGCGGTACAGCGCGGCGCAGGCTTCACGTCGTTCGAACTGGGCAAGATGATCGGCCTGGTGGATCAGGGCGCAATCGGCCTGGGCGCAGGCCGCGGCGAACTGGGCGTGTTCCCAGGGCTGGGTGAAATGATCGTGCTCGCCGGCCAGCACCAGGGTCGGGCATAGCGGGTGGCGCTCGAAGCCGGCGAAGGCCAGCAGGCGCCGGCTGTTCTGCCGGTAACGCTCCACCTCGGTCGGCGACAGGCGCTGGATCTGCCGCAGCAGCGCCTTGCGAAACACCGGTGAAACGCCCGTGTCCTGCAGATGCAGCGGGTTGAGCAGGCCGGTCAGGGCACCCTGGGCGAACTCGCCGATGCGCCCCTCATCGAGCAGGGCAAGGCCCTCCTCCAGCAGCCGCCGCGCGCCGGGGCGGCCGAAGGCGGTGACCCCGGCCAGCAGCAAGCGCGCGCAGCGTTGCGGGTGACGGGCGGCGAACAGGGCCGCCAGCGCCGAGCCATAGGACAGGCCGATGGGCATCAGTGCCGGCAGCTGCAGCTGTTCGGCGAAGGCGGCGATCAGGTCGGCCAGTTGCTCCAGGCCGAGCTCCGGCGCCAGTTGCATATTGCCGCCCTGGCTGGGCAGGTCGAGCAGAATCACCGGATGGCTCGGCAGCAGCTCCTCCACCTCGGCGGCGAAGGAGCGAAAGCTCTGGAACGCACCGCCAAGCAGCAGCACCGGCGGGCGCGGGTCGTGCTGGCGGGTGGAGTAAGCCTGGTAATGCAGACGCCAGCCGGCGATCTCCAGGACCTCGGGCGGGCTGACGAGCAGGGCGGCGCTGTAGTCGGTGCGGTAATGCATGATGGAGGCACTCCGGCTTTTTCTTGTCGTTATCCACGGGGCGGCACACGGCGCCGGGGCGGTCTTGTCTGACAAAGCTTGATCGCAAGGTAAACATCGCGCTGTCTTTTGTTTACCCAACCTTCGGGCGGCCCCATGGCCTGGGTGTCACCGTTGCGCTGGCGGCGGCTCTGCCGTGGGGCGGGCGGCGTTACCGCGGGCCCCTGGCGAACGCCTTGTCTACCTGGCGCGGGCTCTTGTCAGAGAGGCTCTGGGGGCTTCTGCGATGATGGGTCGGCAGGCATGGCGCCGCGGCTAGAACCCCGCCCGCCAGCATCACCCCGACCGCTTGCCAGACGCCGCTGGGCGTGGCCTTGCGAGCTCGCTATAATCAGCCCCTTTTTCCAACTGCCAGACCTCCGCCGCCATGACCGAGTCCGTGCACGCTTACATGACCCGCCTGGGCCAGGCCGCCCGCCAGGCTTCGCGGGTGCTTGCCCGCGCCAGCACCGCGCAGAAGAATCGCGCGCTGCAGGCCGCGGCCAATGCCCTCGACGCCGCTCGCGCCGAACTGACTGCCGCCAATGAACTGGACCTGGCCGCGGCTCGCGCCAGTGGTCTGGAACCGGCCATGGTCGACCGTCTGGCCCTGACGCCAGCGGTGGTCGACGGCATGATCGAAGGGCTGCGCCAGGTGGCGACCCTGCCGGACCCGATCGGCGAGATCCAGGGCATGCGCTATCTGCCCTCCGGCATCCAGGTCGGCAAGATGCGCGTGCCGCTGGGTGTGATCGGCATCATCTACGAGTCGCGGCCGAACGTGACCATCGATGCCGCCAGCCTGTGCCTGAAGTCCGGCAATGCCACCATCCTGCGCGGCGGCTCCGAGGCCATCCACTCCAACCAGGCGATTGCCCGCTGCATCCAGCTGGGCCTGGCCGAGGCCGGTTTGCCGGCGGCCTGCGTGCAGGTGGTGGAAACCACCGACCGCGCCGCGGTGGGTGAGCTGATCACCATGCCGGAGTTCGTCGACGTGATCGTGCCGCGCGGCGGCAAGGGCCTGATCGAACGCATCAGCCGCGATGCCAAGGTGCCGGTGATCAAGCACCTGGACGGCGTGTGCCACGTCTATGTCGACATCGCCGCCGATCTCGACAAGGCCATTCGCGTCTGTGACAACGCCAAGACCCAGCGCTACTCGCCGTGCAACACCATGGAAACCCTGCTGGTGCACCAGGCCATCGCCGAACGCGTGCTGCCGCCGCTGGCTGCCATCTACCGCGACAAGGGCGTGGAGCTGCGCGGCGATGCCGCCACCCGCGCACTGCTCGGCAGCGATGTGCTGGAAGCGAGCGAGGACGACTGGTTCGCCGAGTACAACGCGCCGATCCTGGCGATCCGCATCGTCGACTCGCTGGATGCGGCCATCGAGCACATCAACCATTACGGTTCGCACCATACCGATTCGATCATCACCGAGCACTTCAGTGATGCGCGACGTTTCCTTACCGAAGTGGATTCCGCCTCGGTCATGGTCAACGCCTCGACCCGTTTCGCCGATGGTTTCGAGTATGGCCTGGGCGCCGAGATCGGTATTTCCACCGACAAGCTGCACGCCCGTGGCCCGGTCGGCCTGGAAGGCCTGACCAGCGAGAAGTACGTGGTCTTCGGCGACGGACACATTCGCACATAAATGAACGGTATTGGCGCCCGACGTATCGGCCTGCTCGGCGGTACCTTCAACCCGGTGCACAACGGGCATCTGCGTGCGGCGCTGGAAGTGGCCGAGTTCATGGCGCTGGACGAGCTACGGCTGATCCCCAGCGCGCGGCCGCCGCACCGCGACGCGCCACAGGCGAGCGCCGAGCAGCGCTTGGCCATGGTTCGCCTGGCGGTGGCCGGCGAACCGCGGCTGACGGTCGATGACCGTGAGCTCCAGCGCGACAAGCCGTCGTACACGGTGGACACTCTGGAGTCGGTGCGCGCCGAGCTGGCGGCGGACGATCAGCTGTTTCTGCTGCTTGGCTGGGATGCCTTCTGCGGGTTGCCGAGCTGGCACCGCTGGCAGGAGTTGCTCGATCACTGTCACCTGCTGGTGCTGCAGCGGCCGGATGCCGACAGCGAGGCGCCGGAGGCGCTGCGCGATCTGCTGGCGGCGCGCAGTGTCAGCGACCCGCTGAGCCTGGCCGGGCCGGGCGGGCAAATCAGTTTCATCTGGCAGACTCCGCTGGCGATATCCGCCACGCAGATTCGCCACTTACTGGCAACCGGCCGCTCGGCGCGCTTTCTGCTGCCCGATGCGGTACTGGCCTATATCCAGGCGCACGATCTTTACCGTGCGCCCAATGCTTGAGGCGTCGCGCCTGCGCTGACGTCCATTACACGAGGCAAACGAGTCATTTATGAGCAAGCAGAACATGCCCAGCGAAGAGCTGGTCAAGATCGCCGTGGCGGCGCTGGAAGAGATCAAGGCGACCGACATCACCGTGATCGACGTCAAGGACAAGACCAGCATCACCGATTTCATGGTGATCGCCAGCGGTAGCTCCAGCCGCCAGGTCAAGTCGCTGGTGGAAAACGTGCTGGAAAAGGTCAAGGAGCAGGGCGTGCGCCCGATCGGCAGCGAAGGTCTGGACAGCGGCGAATGGGCCCTGCTCGACCTGGGCGACATCGTCGTGCACGTGATGCTGCCGACCGCGCGCCAGTTCTATGATCTGGAGCGCCTGTGGCAGGGCGCCGAGCAGAGCCGCGCCCAGCATTCCGCTGAATAAGGCGGCGCGATGCGCATCAAGCTGATCGCCGTCGGTTCGCGCATGCCGCGCTGGGTCGAGGAGGGCTGGCAGGAGTACGTCAAGCGTCTGCCCGCCGAACTCCCGCTGGAGCTGGTGGAGATTCCTCTCAATACCCGCGGCAAGAACGCCGACGTCGCCCGCCTGATCCGTCAGGAGGGCGAGGCCATGCTGAGCAAGGTGCAGCCGGGCGAACGTATCGTTACCCTGGAGGTCCATGGCAAGCCCTGGAGCACCGAACAGCTGGCAGCGGAGCTGGAGCGCTGGCGCCTGGATGCGCGCAACGTCAACCTCATGGTCGGCGGCCCGGAAGGGCTGGCGCCGGAGGTCTGCGCGCGTAGCGAACAGCGCTGGTCGCTGTCGCCGCTGACGCTGCCACACCCGCTGGTCAGGATTCTGCTCGGCGAACAGATCTACCGTGCCTGGACCGTGCTGTCCGGCCACCCGTACCACAAGTAGTCATCGATGCCGCAGCCGATTCGTCTCAAGGATCATGAAAAGGACGCCCGCCTGGTCAAGCGCCGGGTGGTGTTCTGTGCTGTGGCAATCATCGTGCTCACCTGCCTGCTGATCATGCGCATGTACTACCTGCAGGTGGTTCAGTACGAGTATCACTCCACGCTGGCCGAGAACAACCGCATCCACGTGCAGCCGATTCCGCCGACGCGCGGGCTGATCTTCGACCGCAACGGGGTGATCATCGCCGACAACCGACCGAGCTTCAGCCTGACCGTTACCCGCGAGCGTGCCGGCGACTGGCTGAGCGTGCTCGATACCGTGGTCGAGGTACTGGAGCTTTCCGCGGACGAGCGCGCGCTGTTCGAGCGCCGCGTGCGCCAGGGGCGGCGGCCCTTCGAGCCGGTGCCGATCCTGTTCGAGCTGTCCGAGGAGCAGATCGCCCGCATCGCGGTCAACCAGTTCCGCCTGCCCGGCGTCGAGGTGGCGGCGCAGCTGGTGCGGCATTATCCGCAGCAGGAGCACTTCGCTCATTCGGTCGGCTATGTCGGTCGCATCAACGAGCAGGAACTCAAGCGTCTCGATCCGACCGACTACGCCGGCACCCACCATATCGGCAAGACCGGCATCGAGCGCTTCTACGAAGACGAGCTGCACGGCGAAGTGGGTTACGAAGAAGTCGAGACCAACGCCCGTGGCCGCGTACTGCGGGTGCTCAATCGCATCGACCCGAAGCCGGGCAAGGACATCGTCCTGAGCCTCGACGTGCACCTGCAGGAGGCCGCCGAGAACGCCCTGGGCGGCCGCCGCGGTGCGGTGGTGGCGATCGACCCGAACAACGGCGAGGTGCTGGCGATGGTCAGTCAGCCCAGCTTCGATCCCAACCCCTTCGTCACCGGCATCAGCTTCAAGGCCTATGGCGAGCTGCGCGACTCAATCGACCAGCCGCTGTACAACCGCGTGCTGCGCGGCCTCTATCCGCCGGGCTCGACCATCAAGCCGATGGTCGCCGTGGCCGGCCTCGATGCCGGCGTGGTCACGCCCACCTCGCGGGTGTTCGACCCAGGCTTCTATCAGTTGCCCAATCACAGCCACAAGTACCGTAACTGGAACCGTACCGGTGACGGCTGGGTCGATCTCAACCTGGCCATCGCCCGTTCCAATGACACCTACTTCTACGATCTGGCGCACAAGATGGGCGTCGATCGCATGCACGACTACATGAGCCGCTTCGGCCTCGGGCAGCGCGTGGCGCTGGACATGTTCGAGGAAACCGCGGGCCTGATGCCCTCGCGCGACTGGAAGCGGGCGCGTTATCGCCAGCCCTGGTACCCCGGCGAAACCCTGATTCTCGGTATTGGCCAGGGCTACATGCAGACCACGCCGCTGCAGCTGGCGCAGGCTACCGCGCTGATGGCCACCCGCGGCAAGTGGATACGTCCGCACCTGGCCAAGAGTGTCGATGGCCGCCTGCCCGTGGACCCGAATCCTATGCCGGATATCGTGCTGCGCGATCCGAAGTTCTGGGAATACGGCATCCGCGGCATGGAGGACGTGCTGCACGGTGCCCGCGGCACCGCGCGCAAGGTCGGCGAGAGTTCGGTCTATCGCATCGCCGGCAAGAGCGGTACCGCGCAGGTGGTGGCGATCAAGCAGGGCGAGAAGTACGACCGCAACAAGGTCCAGGAGCGCCACCGCGACCACGCGCTGTTCGTCGCCTTCGCCCCGGTGGAGAACCCGCAGATCGCCGTGGCGGTGATGGTGGAGAACGGTGAATCCGGCTCTGGCGTCGCCGCGCCGGTGGTCAAGCAGGTGATGGACGCCTGGTTGCTGGATCAGCAGACGGGCCAGCTCAAGGCCGAGTTCGCGCAGCCGAAGAACGCCGAGGTCAGTCAGCGATGAAGAGCAATTTCGACCGCACCCTGTCCGATGAGGACGTGCTGCGCCGCCGCGCCACGCTGCTGCAGCGCATGCACCTGGACGGCTGGCTGTTGCTGCTGCTGCTGGTACTGGGCGCCGGCAGCCTGTTCATCCTCTATTCGGCCAGTGGCAAGAACGTCGACCTGTTGATCCGGCAGGCCACCTCGTTCGGCATCGGCATGCTGGGCGTGGTGCTGATCGCCCAGTTCGACCCGCGCTTCATGGCGCGTTGGGTGCCGCTGGCCTATGTGGCGGGCGTCGGCCTGCTGCTGGTGGTCGAGCTGATGGGACATACCGCGATGGGGGCCACCCGCTGGATCAACATCCCCGGGGTGATTCGCTTCCAGCCGTCGGAGCTGATGAAGATCATCATGCCGATGACC
Organism: Pseudomonas sp. GD04158; assembly: GCF_029834875.1. Classification (NCBI taxonomy): domain Bacteria; kingdom Pseudomonadati; phylum Pseudomonadota; class Gammaproteobacteria; order Pseudomonadales; family Pseudomonadaceae; genus Pseudomonas; species Pseudomonas sp. GD04158. Next base: position 17,936 of record NZ_JAODYT010000037.1, read on the forward strand.
ATCGCCTGGTACCTGGCGCGGCACAACCTGCCGCCGCGTTTCAAGCATCTGGTCGTCAGCCTGGCGATGATCGGTGTACCCGTGGTGCTGATCGCCAAGCAGCCGGACCTCGGCACCTCGCTGCTGATCCTGGCCTCGGGGGCCTTCGTGGTGTTCATGGCCGGCCTGCAGTGGCGATGGATCCTCGGCGCTGCCGCTGCCGTGGTGCCGATTGCGGTGGGCATGTGGTATTTCGTCATGCACGACTACCAGAAGCGCCGCGTGCTGACTTTCCTCAACCCGGAGAGCGATCCGCTGGGGGCGGGCTGGAACATCATCCAGTCCAAGGCGGCCATCGGTTCGGGCGGCGTTCTGGGCAAGGGCTGGCTGCTGGGCACTCAGTCGCACCTGGATTTTTTGCCGGAAAGCCATACGGACTTTATCATTGCCGTGCTTGCCGAAGAGTTCGGCCTGGTTGGCGTCTGCCTCCTGTTGCTGCTGTATCTGCTGCTGCTGGCGCGCGGCCTGGTGATCACCGCCCAGGCACAGACGCTGTTCGGCAAGCTGCTGGCCGGGGCGCTGACCATGACCTTCTTCGTTTATGTTTTCGTCAACATTGGTATGGTCAGCGGGCTGTTGCCGGTGGTTGGGGTGCCGCTGCCCTTCATTAGCTACGGCGGAACCCATCTGGTGACGCTGTTGTCAGGCTTCGGGATATTGATGGCGATCCACACCCACAGAAAGTGGATCGCTCAGGTTTGATTGGGGGTTGGGACTTAATGCATTCACTGCGCAGTTGGGCTGCTCGGACGGTCATCGGGGTCGGCATGGCCGGCCTGCTCGGCACAGGTGCCCAGGCGCTGGCGGCTGATTACGACGGCTCGCCGCAGGTGGCCGAGTTCGTCGAGGAAATGACCCGCGACTACGGTTTCGCCAGCGAGCAGCTGGTTGCCCTGTTCGCCGAGGTGGAGCGCAAGCAGGCCATTCTCGACGCCATTTCGCGTCCGGCGGAGAAGGTCAAGCCATGGAAGGAGTACCGCCCGATCTTCATCACCGACGCCCGCATCGCGCGTGGTGTGGACTTCTGGCGTCAGCACCAGGCGGCGCTGGAGAAGGCCGAAGCCGAGTACGGCGTGCCGCCGCAATTCATCGTCGCGATCATCGGCGTGGAGACCTTCTACGGCGGCAACACCGGCAGCTGGCGGGTGATGGACGCGCTGTCCACCCTGGCCTTCGACTACCCGCCGCGCGCGCCGTTCTTCCGCAAGGAACTGCGCGAGTTCCTCATGCTGACTCGCGAGGAGCAGGTCGATCCGCTTTCGCTGAAGGGCTCCTACGCCGGTGCCATGGGCCTGCCGCAGTTCATGCCGAGCAGCTTCCGCGCTTACGCCGTGGACTTCGACGGTGACGGCCACATCAACATCTGGAGCAACCCGACCGATGCCATCGGCAGTGTTGCCAGCTATTTCAAGCGTCACGGCTGGCAGACCGGCGGCCAGGTCGCCAGTCGCGTCCAGGTCAGCGGTGCGCGGGTCGACGAAGGCCTGACCCAGGGCCTGGACCCGGTGAAGAACGTCGCCGAGCTGCGTGCGCTGGGCTGGAAGAGCAAGGACAAGCTGGCCGAGGATCTGCCGGTCACCGCCTTCCGCCTGGAGGGCGCGCAGGGCGACGAATACTGGTTCGGCCTGCCCAACTTCTACACCATCACCCGCTACAATCGCAGCGTGATGTACGCCATGGCGGTCAACCAACTGTCTGAACTGCTGGTCGAAGCACGGGGTAATCGATGAGTGCGTCCAAACTGCTGCCGCTGGCGGCCTGCGTCACCGCGGCGCTGCTGCTGACCAGCTGCTCTTCCAATCGTGCACCGCAGCCGGTGGTGACGCCTGGTCAATCCAGCGGCATTTCCGGGCCGGGCGATTTCAACCGTCCGCACAAGGATGGCGCGCCCTGGTGGGACGTGGACGTGTCGAAGATCCCCGATGCCATCCCCATGCCGCACTACGGGCCGGTCAAGGCCAGCCCCTACGTAGTGTTCGGCAAGCAGTACTACCCGATTCAGGACGCCCGTCGCTATCAGGCGGTGGGGCCGGCTTCCTGGTACGGCACCAAGTTCCATGGTCAGGCCACCGCCAACGGCGAGACCTACGACCTGTACGGCATGACCGCGGCGCACAAGACGCTGCCGCTGCCCAGCTACGTGCGGGTGACCAACCTGGAGAACGGCAAGAGCGTGATCCTGCGCGTCAACGACCGCGGACCGTTCTATTCCGATCGCATCATCGACCTGTCCTTCGCCGCGGCGAAGAAGCTCGACTATGCCGAGAAGGGCACCGCGCGGGTCAAGGTCGAGGGTATCGACCCCCACGAGTGGTGGGCGCAGCAGGGCCGACCGGTACCGCTGGTGCTGGCCAACAATCAGCCGGCCAAGGCCGCTGTGGCCAAGCCTGCCGCGCAGCCGGTGGCACAGGTCGTCGAGCAGTACTCGCCACCGCCGACGCAGCACGCGGCGGCCGTGGTGCCCGTGCAGATCGACTCAAAAAAAAACGATTCACTCGCAGCCTCTGGCCTGTATCTCCAGGTGGGAGCCTTCGCCAATCCGGACGCTGCGGAGCTGCTCAAGGCCAAGCTGACTCAGACCACCAGTGTCCCGGTGTTCATCAGCTCAGTGGTACGCGACCAGCAGATCCTGCACCGGGTCAGGTTGGGGCCGATCAGCAACCAGGGCGAGGCTGAGCAGCTGCAGAGCAGCGTACGCCTGGCCAACCTGGGGCAGCCCACGCTGGTGCGTGCCGACTGAGGGCACTTCCCCGGCAATTGCCGGACTAACACCCGTGGCTCGCTCGTGGCGAGCCGCCAGATGATCCTTCGGGGTCGCGTTTACAACCCAAGCAACACATTTTCGAGAGACGGATGAACATCACCAGCTTCGCGCAACGTGCCTTCCTCTTCCTGGGCCTGCTGACCGCACCGCTCGCCTGGTCCAGCCAGCAAGTGGTTCCCGCTCCCCCGCAACTGGCCGCGACTTCCTACGTGCTGATGGATGCCGCCAGCGGCCAGGTCCTGGTGGAGAGCAACGGTGACCAGCGCCTGCCGCCGGCCAGCCTGACCAAGCTGATGACCGCCTATATCGCCACCCTGGAGATCAACCGCGGCCAGATCAAGGAAAGCGACATGGTCCGCGTCAGCGAGAAGGCCTGGCGCAAGGGCGGCTCGAAGATGTTCATCGAGGTGGGCAAGGAAGTCTCGGTGGACGATCTGCTGCACGGCATCATCATCCAGTCGGGCAACGACGCCAGCATCGCCATCGCCGAGCACATCGCCGGTAGCGAGGACGCCTTCGCCGACATGATGAACACCCATGCCCAGCGTCTCGGCATGAGCAACACCCACTTCATGAACTCCACCGGCTGGCCGGACCCGGAGCATTACTCCTCGGCGCACGACATGGCCAAGCTGGCCCGCGCGATCATCTACGAGGACCCGGCTCACTACGATATCTACAAGCAGAAGGAATTCCTCTGGAACGGCATCAAGCAGCCGAACCGCAACCTGCTGCTGTGGCGTGACAGTACGGTCGATGGCCTCAAGACCGGCCACACCGAAGAAGCCGGTTACTGCCTGGTGGCCTCTGCCGTGCGTGACGGCCAGCGCCTGATCGCCGCCGTGTTCGGCACCGTCAGCGAGCAGGCCCGCGCCGCCGAGGTACAGAAGCTCCTGACCTACGGCTTCCGCTTCTTCGAAAGCCGCACCTTCTACAAGAAGGGCACCGAGCTGGCGCAGGCTACTGTCTGGAAGGGCACCACGCATCAGGTCAAGGCCGGCCTGGCCGAGGACCTGACCATGACCCTGCCCAAGGGCCAGCTGGAGAAGCTGCAGGCGAGCATGAGCCTCAATCCGCGTCTGATCGCGCCGATCCAGCAGGGCGACGTGATCGGCAAGGTCGAGGTCAAGCTGGGCGAGGAGGTGGTGCGCAGCACCGACCTGGTGGCCCTCGAGGCGGTCGAAGAGGGCGGTCTGCTGCGCCGTCTGTGGGACAGCATCCGACTGTTCTTCTTCGGCCTGTTCAACTGATCAAACCTGGCCGCTCCAACCCGGGGCGGCCCTCTTCTGGACGGGCTTTGAGCCCGCTGATGCCATGACCGATAGCGACGTCCAACCGCCCAAAATCGAATTTCCCTGCGAGCGTTACCCGATCAAGGTGATCGGCACCGCTGGCGAAGGTTTCTCCGACCTGGTGATCGAAGTGATCCAGCGTCACGCGCCGGACCTGGATGCCTCGACCCTGGTGATGCGTGACAGCCGCAACGGCAACTTCCTCTCGGTGCAGGTGCTGATCACCGCCACCAGCGTCGAGCAGTTGCAGGCCATTCACGTCGATCTGCGTGCCACCGGCCGCGTGCACATGGTGCTGTGATAGCCGTGCCCGAGCTCGTTGTCCGCCATCTGGGGCTGGTCGAGTATCAGCCCACCCTGGAAAGCATGCGCCAGTTGACGCGCGAGCGTGACGAGCGGACGGCGGACGAGATCTGGCTGCTGCAGCATCCCAAGGTGTTCACCCAGGGCCAGGCCGGCAAGGCCGAACACCTGCTGGCGCCGGGCGACATTCCGGTGGTGCAGGTCGAGCGCGGCGGCCAGGTGACCTATCACGGTCCCGGCCAGCTGGTGGCCTACCTGATGCTCGATCTGCGCCGCCTCGATCTCGGCGTGCGCGAACTGGTCACCGCCATGGAGCAGAGTCTGGTCGACCTGCTTGCCAGCTATGGCATCGAGGCGGCGCCCAAGGCCGACGCGCCAGGGGTGTACGTGGCAGGCGACAAGATCGCCTCGCTGGGCCTGCGTGTCAGCCGTGGCTGCTCCTTCCATGGCCTGGCGCTGAACGTCGATATGGACATGTCGCCTTTCCAGCGCATCAATCCCTGCGGCTACGCGGGGCTGAAGATGGTGCAGATGCGCGATCTGCTGCCATCGCCGCCAGCGTTCGACGAGGTGTCGCAACGGCTGGAGCAGGCGCTGCGCGCCCGTCTGGGCTACGCATAGGGGCGGGCCGCCCAGGGATATCAGCGATTTCGCGGTGCGCACGGCGCACCCTACGGACGGTGATCCGCCATGCGTAGGGTGCGCTGCGCGCACCAATGAGGCTACCGAGTTTAGTGTTGTCAGAAACGAAAAAGGGACGCCTCGGCGTCCCTTTTTCGTTTGTCGTGAAGAGCAGGCTCAGTTCAGGTTCAGCGCCGGAATCAGGCTGGCGTCGACCTCCTGGCCGGGCACTGGAACCGGGGCGGCCAGGCCCAGGTTGTTCTTCTCGAACACGCGGTCGGCGCGGTAGCTGGAACGGACCAGCGGGCCGGCGGCGACTTCCATGAAGCCCTTCTCCAGGCCGATGTCACGCAGGCGGTTAAACTCTTCGGGGCTGACCCAGCGCTGTACCTTCAGGTGGTTGCGCGTGGGTTGCAGGTACTGGCCGAGGGTGAGGATGTCCACGCCGATGGCACGCAGGTCATCCATGGTTTCCAGGATTTCCTCATCGGTTTCGCCCAGGCCGAGCATCAGGCTGGTCTTGGTCAGCACCTGCGGACGGTGCTTCTTGGCGTGCTCGAGCACCTTGAGGGTCTTCTCGTAGCCGGCGCGCGGGTCGCGTACCACATGGGTCAGACGCTTGACCGTCTCGACGTTCTGCGCGAACACCTCCAAGCCCGAGTCCACCACGCGTTCGATGGCCTGATGGTCGCCATCGAAATCCGGGGTCAGGGCTTCGACCACCACCTGCGGGGTGTTCTCCTTGATCGCCCGCACGCAGGCTGCGTAGTGGCTGGCGCCGCCGTCTTCCAGGTCGTCGCGGTCCACCGAGGTCAGCACGATATAACGCAGGGCCATCAGTTCCACCGACTTGGCGGTGTTCTGCGGCTCTTCCAGATCCAGCCAGCCATTGGGGTTGCCGGTGTCCACCGCGCAGAAGCGGCAGGCGCGGGTGCACACCGAGCCCATCAGCATGATGGTCGCGGTGCCGTTGGACCAGCACTCGCCCATGTTCGGGCAATGCGATTCCTGGCACACGGTGCTCAGGCGGTGCTCGCCGACGTTGCGCTTGACCGCCTCGAAACGGCTGCCGCCCGGTGCCTTGACCCGCAGCCATTTGGGCTTGGGCTCGAAGACCTGGGGCTCGGCCGAGGCACGGCGCTTCTGACCATCCTTGATCGCGGTGATGCCTTGGGCGGTGCGGAATTTTTCGCCGCTGGCGACGGGTTTGGGCGAGGAGGTATCGGACATCGGAAATCTGGGCTCCGGTAGAGGCTCCGTGGGCAGGTGGCTTTTGGCCGCCCGCCAGTCTACCACAGAAGGTGTATGCAGACGCCGGGGCCGCTTGTCGACAAGTAGCTTGGCGAGAGGCTGGTGGCCGCCTGCCGGGGCGGCCACGCCAGCGGCGTTGGCGTCAGCGGCCGCGCAGCTGTTGCAGCAGTTGCGTGTTGGGATAGCCGTCGGCCGGCCAGTTCAGCTGCAGCTGCAGGGCGCGGATGGCCTTGCGTGTATTGGCGCCGATGATGCCGTCGGCCGGGCCGGGGTCGAAACCCTTCTGTGCCAGCAGCTCCTGCAGTTCGATGCGTTCGCTGCGGCCCAGCTGACGTTCGTCACGCGGCCATTGGCCCTGCACCTCGCTGGGGCGCAGCAGGTTGTCGGCGAGCAGACCGATGGCCAGCGCATAGGAGGTGGAGTTGTTGTACTTGAGGATGCTGCGGAAGTTGTCCAGCAGCAGGAAGGCCGGACCGCGATGGCCGGCAGGCAACTGCAGGCTGGCTCGGGAGCTTGCCGCCGCCCCTGTCGGTGCCAGTGGCCGTACGCCGAGCTCGGCCCATTCGGCCAATGTGCGGCGCTGCTCGGGGTCGGCCAGGGCGTAGTCGAAACCGTTCGGCAGACGAACCTCGAAGCCCCAGGGCTGGCCGCGCTGCCAGCCGGACGCCTGCAGATAATGGGCGGCCGAGGCCAGGGCATCGCTCGAGGAGTTCCACAGGTCGCGCTTGCCGTCGCCATCGAAATCCACGGCGTGCTGGTTGTAGGTGGTGGGCATGAACTGGGTCTGGCCCATGGCTCCGGCCCAGGAGCCGATCATGCGCTCGCTGCTGATGTCGCCGTTCTGCAGTATCTGCAGGGCGGCCAGCAACTGGGTGCGCCAGAAGGCCTGGCGGCGGCCTTCGAAGGCCAGGGTGGACAGCGAGCGAATCACGCTGTGGCCGCCGATGTTGTTGCCGAAGTTGCTCTCCAGACCCCAGATCGCCACCAGTACCGGCGCCTCGACGCCGTAGCGCTGCTCAATGCGCTGCAGCACTGCATTGTGCTGGGCCAGCAGCACGCGTCCACGGCCTATTCGGCTGGCCGAGACGGCGCCATCGAGGTACTCCCATACCGGGCGAGTAAATTCCGGTTGGCTGCTGTCGGCCTTGATGACGCTCGGGTCAGGCGTGATGCCGGCGAAGACGCGGTCGAACAGGGCGGCATCGATTCCGGCAGCCACTGCCTCGCTGCGCAGCGCCTGGCGCCAATCGGCAAAGCTGGGGGCAGGTTTCTCGGCGGTGACCTGCGGTGCGGCAACCGGTGCGGCTGGCGGAAGACTTTCTGCTGGGGCTTGGGCGCAGGCTGCCAACAGCAATAGAGGAAGCAGGGCCAGGGTGCGACGTGGAAACTGGGGTGGCATGTCTATCTCAGGGCGTTTAAGCAGGCTGCTACCTTAGCATGACCGGGCTGCAGGCAGGGCCATCAGTGCGCCGACATACCCCATAAAGCAAGAAGCCTCCCAGTTGTGGGAGGCTTCGCGGCGGTAGCTGCCTTTGCCTTTCTGCGGTCGTTCCTGGCGGGAACGAAACAGTGGCTGGGCGATGATGGATTTGGCCTTGTTCGGCCGCTTTGCGGCTTTCTTGCTCATGCGGGGTTCCTCGGTAGGGCCTGTTTCCAGCGCAGGCGCGCGGACTATGCGCCGCTGTACGGAAAATGTCCAGATTGTGGAGGCTGCGGTGCGTACCGGGATTACCGCCATTGGCTGCGCACGACCTGGGCGGCCCCGCGGCGCCCTACGCGAGGCGCAGGCGTTGACCGGCCAGTTGCAGGGTCAGCAGTGCCAGATCGCTCCAGGGATCACCGGGCGCCTGGCCCTTGATCTGCGCGTCAATCAGCTGCGCCTGCTGCAGCAACTGGCCCCAGCGTTTGCTGCTGTGGCGTTGCAGGGCTTTGGAAACCAGCGGGCGGCGTTTGTCCCAGACGGGAGGGCGGGCGCTGGCGAAGGCCTTGTCCAGCGGGATGCCCTGGCTCTGCTGGTGGGCGATGCCAGCCAGCAGACGAATCTCGCGCGCCAGAGCCCAGAGGATCACCGGCGTTTCCACGCCCTCGCCGCGCAGCCCTTCGAGGACGCGCAGGGCATGCGCCGCGTCGCCGGCCAGGGCGCAGTCGATCAGGCCGAACACGTCGAAGCGGGCGCTGTCGGCCACGGCGGCTTGCACGGTCTCCGCATCCACCTGGTTGCCTTCGGCGAGCAGCTTGAGCTTTTCCACTTCCTGGGCGGCGGCCAGCAGGTTGCCTTCGACGCGTGCGGCGATCATTTCCACCGCATCGGCGCTGGCGCTCAGGCCGGCCTGGGCCAGGCGCTGGCGAATCCATTGCGGCAGCTGGTTGGCGTCCACCGGCCAGATCTGGATGAACTGGCTCACCTGGCCGTCGATCAGGGCCTTGGCCCATTTGGATTTCTGCGTGCTGCCGTCGAGCTTGGGCAGGCTGAGCAGCAGAACGGTGTCCTCGGGCGGCCGGCCCAGGTATTCGAGCAGGGCAGCCGTGCCCTTGTCGCCCGGCTTGCCGGAGGGCAGGCGCAGTTCCAGCAGGCGTTTTTCGGCGAACAGCGAAAGGCTGGCGCCGGCCTGCAGCAGGTTGCCCCAGTCGAAGTTGGCTTCGGCGTTAAACACCTGACGTTCGCTGAAGCCCTGCTGGCGGCAGGCGTTGCGAACGGCGTCGGCGGCTTCCTGGCAGAGCAGTGGCTCGTCCCCGCTGATGGCGTAGACAGGGGCAAGCGCGCCTTGCAGGTGTTTGCCGAGTTGCGCGGGGGCAAGCTTCATCGAGGTGAGGTCATCTGGACGGAGGCGTCGGGCCGCGGCTGCGGCCCTTGGACTTTTAGCGGGACGGCAGTTCGATCGGCGACTGCTGCGGAGCGACCTGAGCTTCGCGGGCGCTGCGGGCAGCCTCCAGCGCTTCGGCTTCTGCCCTGGCGCGGGCTTCGGCGGTCTGCTGCAACTGGTCCAGCTGTGCAGGCGTGATCTGCTGCAGGCGCAGTGCCAGTTGCTGGATCAGCTCGCGGCGTAGCTCGTTGCGCAGCTGAGCGGCTTCCTGATCCGAGCCGGTCAGGTTGTTGTCATCCTGCTGGTAGTAGTTCTGGACCTCGACGCGGTCGTTGGTCAGCAGCAGGTCGCGTGCACCACGGAGTTCGTAGTCCAGAGCCATGTTCAGCTCGTACTCGGCGGTACGGGCGCCGCTGTTGTAACTCGCGCTGCGACGATTCTCCGACTCGTTGCTCAGCACCAGCTTGTAGGGGGCGCCGGCGTGAACGCGAACGCCGTTGTTTTCCAGCACGTCACGCAGTTCCTTCACGGTTTCGCCATAGGCGTTACGCGCGCTGACATCGAGCTCCTTGAGGGCGAACTGTACGTCGCCGGTGCCACGCAGCTGGAAACCACAGGCGCTGAGCAGGGCGGCCAGGCCGATGACCAGCAGATTCCGTTTCATCATTCTCATATCCCCTTGGCGGATCGCGGCGCCACGTCGCGGTGGCGCCGAGCTTAATCAGTTGGCGACTATGTTGACCAGCTTGCCTGGCACCACAATGACCTTGCGAATGCTCAGGCCCTCGGTGAAGCGCAGCACGTTCTCGTTGGCGCGGGCGGCGGCTTCGACATCCTCGCGGGAGGCGCTGGCCGGAACTTCGATCTGCCCGCGCAGCTTGCCGTTGACCTGTACCACCAGGGTCAGGCTGTCCTGCACCAGGGCGGATTCATCGACCTGCGGCCACTGCGCATCGATCACCGCATCGGCGTGACCCAGGCGCTGCCACAGCTCGTGACTGATGTGCGGGGTGATCGGTGCCAGCAGCAGGGTGACGATCTCCAGACCTTCGTGCACCAGTGCGCGGTCCTGTTCGGTTGCGGTGGCGGCCTTTTCCAGCACGTTCATCAGCGTCATCACCTGGGCGACGGCGGTGTTGAATTTGTGATGCTGGCCGATATCGTTGCTGGCCTGCTTGATCGCCAGGTGAATGGCGCGGCGCACGGCCTTCTGCTCGTCGCTGAGGCTGGTGATGTCCAGCTTGCCAGGCAGACCGGCGCTGACATGGCCGTGGGCCAGGCGCCAGACGCGACGCAGGAAGCGGTTGGCGCCCTCGACGCCGGCATCCGACCATTCGCAGCTCTGATCGGGCGGCGAGGCGAACATCATGAACAGGCGGCAGGTGTCGGCGCCGTACGCATCGATCATGTCCTGCGGGTCGACGCCGTTGTTCTTCGACTTGGACATCTTCTCGGTGCCGCCGATTTCCACCGGCAGGCCGTCGCTCTTGAGCTTGGCGCCGATGACCTTGGCCTTGGCGTCACGCTCGACTTCCACGTCGGCTGGGTTGAACCAGTCCTTGCCGCCGTTTTCCAGGGTGCGGTAGTAGGTCTCGGCGACCACCATGCCCTGGGTCAGCAGGTTCTTGAACGGCTCATTCGAAGACACCAGGCCCTCGTCGCGCATCAGCTTGTGGAAGAAGCGCGCGTAGAGCAGGTGGAGGATGGCGTGCTCGATGCCGCCGATGTACTGATCCACCGGCAGCCAGTGGTTGGCCGCTTGCGGGTCGACCATGCCGCCTTCGTAGTTCGGGCTGGCGTAGCGGGCGAAGTACCAGGACGACTCCACGAAGGTGTCCATGGTGTCGGTTTCGCGCTTGGCCGGGGCGCCGCATTTCGGGCAGCTGCACTCGTAGAACTCGGGCATCTTCGCCAGCGGGCTGCCTGCGCCATCCGGCACCACGTCTTCGGGCAGCACCACCGGCAGCTGGTCTTCCGGCACCGGTACATCGCCGCAGCTGTCGCAGTGGATGATGGGGATCGGGCAGCCCCAGTAACGCTGGCGGCTGATGCCCCAGTCGCGCAGACGGAACTGGGTCTTGCGCGCGCCGTGCGCACTGGCTTCCAGATCACCGACGATGGCGTCGAAGGCGGCGCTGAAATCCAGACCGTCGTACTTGCCGGAGTTGATGGTGGTCAGGCCGGCCTTGTCTCCGTACCAGTCCTGCCAGGTGCTGGCGTCATAGTCCTTGCCTTCGCCGGTGTAGACCTGCTTGATCGGCAGGTCGTACTTGCCCGCGAACTCGAAGTCGCGCTCGTCATGCGCTGGCACGGCCATCACCGCGCCTTCACCGTAGCCCCACAGCACGTAGTTGGCGACGAATACCGGCAGCTTGTCCCCGGTCAGCGGATGAATGACGAACTGGCCGGTGGCCAGGCCCTTCTTCTCCATGGTGGCCATGTCGGCCTCGGCCACGGAGCCGGCCTTGCACTCGGCGATAAAGGCGGCGATGGCCGGATTGGATTCGGCAGCGCGCTGGGCCAGCGGGTGTTCGGCGGCCACGGCGACGTAGGTGGCGCCCATCAGAGTGTCGGGGCGAGTGGAGTAGACCTTCAGCTGACCATCGATGCCGATGCTGGCGACGTCGTAGTCGAACACGATGTCGGCACCGAAGCTCTTGCCGATCCAGTTGCGCTGCATGGTCTTGACCTGCTCGGGCCAGCCATCCAGCTCGTCCAGGCTGCTCAGCAGCTCATCGGCGTAAGCGGTGATCTTGAAGTAGTACATCGGGATTTCGCGCTTCTCGATCAGCGCACCCGAACGCCAGCCGCGGCCGTCGATGACCTGCTCGTTGGCCAGTACGGTCTGGTCCACCGGATCCCAGTTGACGGTGCCGTTCTTGCGGTAGATCACGCCCTTCTCGAACAGGCGGGTGAACAGCCACTGTTCCCAGCGGTAGTAGTCCGGCTTGCAGGTGGTGACTTCGCGCGTCCAGTCGATGGCCAGGCCCAGCGATTTGAGCTGGGACTTCATGTAGGCGATGTTCTCGTAGGTCCACTTGGCCGGCGCCACCTGGTTCTTCATCGCGGCGTTTTCCGCCGGCATGCCGAAAGCGTCCCAGCCCATCGGCTGCAGCACGTTCTTGCCCTGCATGCGCTGGTAGCGCGCGATCACGTCACCGATGGTGTAGTTGCGCACGTGCCCCATGTGTAGCTTGCCGCTGGGGTAGGGGAACATCGACAGGCAGTAGAAGGTGTCCTTGCCGGGCTGTTCGCTGACGACGAAGGATTTCTGCGCGTCCCAGTGGGACTGCGCGGCGGCTTCTATTTCACGGGGCGAGTACTGTTCGTGCATGGCTCTGGCGCTGAAGGAATGGGGCTTGCGGAAAACGTCGTAGCATACATGAGCGCCGTCTGCCGAGGGAAACCCAGATTGCGGCGCGCACGCCGTTTGTCGCGGCATCCGGCTGCTTGCGGGGCCTTCGCTAAGCTTTACTCAAGGGCCGCGAATCTCGGGCCTTGCGAGGTGTTGGATGGCTGATGCGCGGCAATTGGAACGAGGCGGGGGGCTGTACGAGCGGCTGCTGCAGCGGCTCGCCCTGGCGCTCGAGGAAGCCGACACGGCCAGCCGGCTGCATGCCGAGCCCTTGCGCGAGCTGGAGCTGGACGGCCTGAGTCCGGCCGAGCTGGAGCTGATCCGCGCTTACCTCAACCGTGACCTGCACTGGCTGCGTGGCTGGCATGCGGCGGCCGAGGAGCTGGCGCTGATCCAGCGTCAGCCCGTGCGCGTGGGCAAGGGCGCCGCTGCCCGCCCCGTGGCCAAGGCCAAGCCCTTGCTCAAGCGGCGCCAGGCATTGTGCTGCGCCCTGTGCGGCACGCCGGTGACCTGGCAACGGGGCCAGAATGCCCAGGCCTGTCAGGCCTGTGGTTCCAAGTTGTTCCGTAGCGGCAATCCTCGTTAGGCTTGGGCGCCCTGGAGGTGCCCATGCCGATTCGCTTCATCCTCAAACAGCTGCTGATGCCGCCCGGCTTGTTTCTGCTGCTCATCCTGTTCGCCTGGTGGCTGCGCCGGCGCTTTCCCTGTCTGGCGACCGCCTGCTTCGTGGCGGGGGTGGGCGGCCTGTGGCTGATGAGCCTTCCGGCCGTGGTGGAGTGGAGCGCGCGGCAGCTGGAGCGCGAGCCGGCGCTGGCCGAAGCGCAGTGGCCGAGTCTGGCGCAGCGCGCCGATGCCATCGTGATTCTGGGCGCGGGGCGCGAGCAGGGTGATCCGGGCTGGGGCCTTGTCGATCAGCCGGGCCTGATGGCGCTGGAGCGTCTGCGTTACGCCGCGCGACTGGCGCGAGCTTCCGGTTTGCCGCTGGCTGCCACGGGCGGCCTGCACTACGGTCAGCCGCCCAGCGAGGCGGCGCTGATGGCCGATGTGATGCAGCGCGACTACGGCCTGGAGATCCGCTGGCGGGAGGAGCAGAGCCGCACCACCTGGGAAAATGCCCAACTGAGCGCCGAGCTGCTGCAGGCGCAGGGGGTGCGGCGCGTGGTACTGGTGACCCAGGCCTGGCATATGCCGCGGGCTCGCTGGTGTTTCGAACAGGCCGGCTTCGAGGTGATCACGGCGCCCATGGGCTTTCTCAGCAAGGGCTACGAGCGTCCGCTGGGAGGCTGGCTACCGGAGTCTCGGGCCATCTGGCAGAACAGCCAGCTGCTCAACGAGGCGCTGGGCCTGTGGTTTTATCCTCTGGTCTATGGGCAGCGTTAAGCGATAAGCCACAAGCTGTAAGAAGGAGCCGCGGCGATCCGTGCGGCAGGAAGTAGGGCGCGCCGTGCGCACCAGCGCTCCAGGCCAATCCACACCCTGAAACGAAAGTGCGTTCCTCCGGTGCGCACGGCGCGCCCTACGAACTGCAGGCGGCGTAGCGGCTAAAGCGTCTTGGCCATGCGGCTGGCCAGCAGCGCCCAGCCCAGCAGCAGGGCGCAGAGAATCGCCAGCGGCCAGATGCGCCATTGCAGGTAGGGCGTGAGCCCCTGCATCGGCAGCACTTCGCCATAGAGCACGCCTTGCTCGAACTGCGGCAGCGCAGCCTGGATCCTGCCCTGCGGATCGATCACCACGGTCATGCCGTTGTTGGTGGCGCGGATCATCCAGCGACCCGCCTCCAGCGCACGCATCTGCGCCATCTGCAGATGCTGCAGTGGGCCGATGGAGGTGCCGAACCAGGCGTCGTTGCTCACCGTCAGGAGGATGTCGCTGTCTGCCGCCAGCGCCGCGGCAAACTCCGGATAGACCACCTCGTAGCAGATGAACGGCGCCACCCGGTAACCCTTGGCCAGCAGCGGCGGCTGATCGGCCGGACCGCGGGCGAAGTCGGACATCGGCAGGTCGAAGAAGGCGATCAGCCCGCGCAGCACCTCCTGCAGCGGCACGTATTCGCCGAAGGGCACCAGCTTCTGCTTGAGGTAGGTGCCCTGGCCTTCGCCGAAGCTGGTGATGGCGTTGTAGTAACGCAGTTCGCCACGCTCGTTGGACTGCCGCACCGGCACGCCGGTGATCAGCGCGCTGTTGCGGTCACGGGCGAAGCGGTCCATCACGCCGATATAGCCTTGGGCCAGATCCTTGAGCACCGGAATGGCGGTCTCCGGCCAGACCAGCAGGTCGACCCGCTCGGCACTGAAGCTGAGGTCGCGATACAGCGCCAGCTGGGCATTGAGCTGGGCCGGGTCCCATTTCAGGTTCTGCTCGACGTTGCCCTGCACCAGGGCCACCTTCAGGCTGTCGCCTGCCGGGCGCGTCCAGCTCTGGCCCTGCAGCGCCAGGCCGGCGAGCCAGGGCGCCAGCAGCAGAAGCAGGGCGCACAGGTAGCGCGGCTTGTGCGGGCGCAGGCGCTCGAGATTGACGATCAGCGCGGCCGACAGGGCGATCAGGAAGGACGCCAGCCATACGCCACCGATGGGTACCAGGCCGCTCAGCGGGCCTTGCAGCTGGCTGTAGCCGGTGTAGAGCCAGGGAAAACCGGTGAGGAACCAACCGCGAAACACTTCCTGGGCGACCCACAGCGCGGCGAACGCCAGGGCGTCGGCCAGCGGCGCTTCGCTGCGGCGTATCCAGCGCGCCCACAGCGCTGCGGTCAGGGCGAAGAACAGGCCAAGGCCGGCGACGAAGCCCAGGGTGAGCAAGCCGGCCAGCGCCGGCGAGGCCGCGCCATAGTCGTGAATGCTCACATAGACCCAGCTGGTGCCCGCGGCGAACAGGCCGAAGCCGTAGCTCCAGCCACGCAGCGCCGCATGGCCCGGGCGCAGTTCGCGCAGGCCGAGATAGAACAGGGCGATGGACAGCACTGCCAGCGGCCACAGGTCGAAGGGGGCGAGCGCCAGGGTAGTCAGGGCGCCGGCGGCGCAGGCGAGCAGATGGCCGGGCCAGCCCGGGCGGGTCATCCATTGCAGCATGGGCAAATCCTTGGGATCGGGGTGGCGCAAGGGTAGGGGCAGGCAGTGGCAGGCGGCAAGTCGTAGCCCGGATGCAATCCGGGGAGGCACTTCAGCCCTCCCCGGATGCCGGCCGTCAGCGGCTGACCGGGGTCAGGCGCAGCAGGTGGATGCGGCGGCTGTCGGCGTTGAGCACGCGGAAGCGGAACTCGCCGATCTCGGTGACCTCGTTGCGCTTGGGCAGATGGCCGAAGGCGTTCATCACCAGGCCGCCGACGGTGTCGTACTCGTCGTCGGAGAATTCGCTGTCGAAGGTCTCGTTGAAACTGTCGATGGGCGTCAGTGCCTTGATCAGGTAGTCGCCGGACGGCAGCGGCTTGATATAGCCGTCTTCCTCGACGTCGTGCTCGTCCTCGATGTCGCCGACGATCTGTTCGAGCACGTCCTCAATGGTCACCAGTCCGGCGACGCCGCCGTACTCGTCGATCACCACGGCCATGTGATTGTGGTTGGCGCGGAACTCGCGCAGCAGCACGTTGAGACGCTTGGACTCGGGCACAAAGGTGGCCGGGCGCAGCAGGTCCTTGATGTTGAAGCTGGCCTGCTCGCCCTGCAGGATCAGCGGCAGCAGATCCTTGGCCAGGAGGATGCCGATCACGTCGTCGAGGCTTTCGCCGATCACCGGATAGCGCGAGTGGGCGGCGTCGATGATGGCGGGCAGGAACTCGCGCGGGCTCTGGCTGGCCTTGATGCTGATCATCTGCGAGCGCGGCACCATGATGTCGCGTACCTGCAGGTCGGCGACCTGGATGGCACCCTCGACGATGGCCAGCGCCTCGCTGTCGAGCAGCTTGTTCTGGTGGGCTTCGCGCAGGACTTCCAGCAGTTCCTGGCGGTTTCTCGGCTCATGAGCAAAAGCCTGGGTCAGTTTGTTGAACCAGGACTTCTGCTCGTTGCTCGATCGGTCTTCGCTCATGGCGTTTTACTCGGGGTCCTTATCAGGAGAATCATTCGTCGCCCGCATACGGGTCGGGGTGACCCAGTTCGGCGAGCAATTGTCGTTCCAGTTCTTCCATCTCGAGGGCTTCGTCTTCCTCGATATGGTCATAGCCAAGCAGGTGCAGGCAGCCGTGAATCACCAGGTGCGCCCAGTGCGCCTCCAGGGTCTTGCCCTGCTCGGCCGCTTCGCGCTCGAGCACCGGCACGCAGATCACCAGATCGCCCAGTAATGGGATATCGAGAATTCCATCGGGAATTTCGGCAGGGAAGGACAGGACGTTGGTGGCGTAGTCCTTGTGCCGCCAGGTGCGGTTCAGCTCGCGGCCTTCTTCCTCGTCGACCAGGCGGATGGTCAGCTCGGAATCGGCCGTGCGCTGGCGCAGGGCCAGTTCGCACCAGCGGCGCAGTTGTGCCTCGTCCGGGTGCTGGCCATCGCTGGCCAGCTGCAGGTCCAGCTCAAGCATTGCCGTCCTCGACCTTGCCGTGCAGGCGTGCATCGTGGCGCTCGTAGGCTTCGACGATGCGCTGCACCAGCGGGTGGCGCACCACGTCCTTGGGCTTGAAGTGGGTGAAGCTGATGCCCGGCACCTCGCGCAGCACGTCGATCACGTGGGTCAGGCCGCTCTTGGTGCCGCGCGGCAGGTCGACCTGGGTAATGTCGCCGGTGATCACCGCGGTGGAGCCGAAACCGATACGGGTGAGGAACATCTTCATCTGCTCGACGGTGGTGTTCTGACTCTCGTCGAGAATGATGAAGCTGTTGTTAAGGGTGCGGCCACGCATATAGGCCAGCGGCGCAACCTCGATCACCTGCTTCTCGATCAGCTTGGCCACGTAATCGAAGCCGAGCATTTCGTAGAGCGCGTCGTACAGCGGGCGCAGGTAGGGGTCGATCTTCTGCGCCAGATCGCCGGGCAGGAAGCCCAGCTTTTCGCCGGCTTCCACCGCCGGGCGTACCAGCAGGATGCGTCTTACCTGCTCGCGCTCCAGCGCGTCCACCGCGCAGGCCACCGCCAGGTAGGTCTTGCCGGTGCCGGCCGGGCCGATGCCGAAGTTGATGTCGTTGTCGAGGATGGCCTTGACGTAGCGCTGCTGATTGGGACCGCGCGGCTTGATCACCCCCTTCTTGGTGCGCAGCGTCACCTGCGGCGCATTGCTGGGGTTGGCCAGCTCTTCGACGCCGGATTCCTGCAGGTACAGGTGCACTAGGTCGGGTGACAGCTCGGTGGCTTTGGTTTCGCGGTACAGCTTGCGCAGCAGGGACTCGGCGGCGATGGCCTTGTCGCTGGCGCCGACCAGTTCGAACTGGTTGCCACGGTTGCGGATTTCCAGACCGAGACGTTCTTCGATCAGGCGCAGGTGCTCGTCGAACTGGCCGCAGAGGTTGGCGAAACGGCGGGCCTCGAAAGGTTCGAGGGTGAAGCGATGGGGTTCTAGGGGAGCGTTCAAGGTTGTGTTGTGGCCGTCACTTGGCTGAGGGATAACTGGAGCATAACGCCGGCCGCCCACAACGCAAAGCGTGAGCGGCCGTGGCTTTAGTTGAGGGTGCTGGCATCGAGCAGGGTGCCGCGCAGCGAATGGGGCAGGGCGTCGTCGATGTGCACATCGACGAACTGGCCGATCAGGCGCGGATTGTCGCAGCGGAAATTGACGATGCGGTTCTGCTCGGTGCGGCCCTGGAGCATGCCCGGGTCCTTCTTCGAGTAGTCGCTGACCAGGATGCGCTGCACCGTGCCGACCATGCGTCGGCTGTTCTCGAAACCGTACTGGTTGATGCGGTGCTGGAGGATGGCCAGGCGCTGCTTCTTCACTTCATCCGGGGTGTCGTCGACCAGGTCGGCGGCCGGCGTGCCGGGGCGCGAGCTGTAGATGAAGGAGAAGGAAAAGTCGAAGCCGACGTCCTCGATCAGCTTCATGGTCTGCTCGAAGTCCTTCTCGGTCTCGCCGGGGAAGCCGACGATGAAGTCCGAGCTGATCAGAATGTCCGGCACGGCGGCGCGCAGCTTGCGGATGCGCGACTTGTATTCCAGGGCGGTGTGGTTGCGCTTCATCGCCGCGAGGATGCGATCCGAGCCGGATTGCACCGGCAGGTGCAGGTACTTCACCAGCTGCGGGATCTCGGCGTGGGCGGCGATGATGGCGTCGGAGAACTCCAGCGGGTGGCTGGTGGTGTAGCGGATGCGCTCGATGCCGTCGAGGGCCGCCACCGCATGCAGCAGCTCGGCGAAGTCGGCGATGCGACCGTCCGGCGTCGCACCGCGATAGCCGTTGACGTTCTGTCCGAGCAGGGTGACTTCCTTGACGCCCTTGTCGGTGAGTTGGGTGATTTCCAGCAGTACGTCGGCCAGCGGGCGGCTGACTTCCTCGCCACGGGTGTAGGGCACCACGCAGAAGGTGCAGTACTTGCTGCAGCCTTCCATTACCGAGACGAAGGCGCTGGGACCATCGACGCGCGGCTCGGGCAGGCGGTCGAATTTCTCGATCTCGGGGAAGCTGATGTCCACCTGGGCGGTCTTGGTGGTGCGTGCGGCGTCGATCATCTCCGGCAGGCGGTGCAGGGTCTGCGGGCCGAATACCACGTCGACATAGGGCGCGCGGTCGCGAATCGCCGCGCCTTCCTGGCTGGCCACGCAGCCACCGACGCCGATCACCAGATCCGGGTTGGCCTGCTTCAGCTCGCGCCAGCGGCCGAGCTGGGAGAACACCTTATCCTGGGCCTTTTCGCGGATCGAGCAGGTATTGAGCAGGATCACGTCGGCTTCTTCGGGTTTTTCCGTGACCTCCAGAGCCTGATGCTCGCCCAGCAGGTCGACCATGCGCGAGCTGTCGTACTCGTTCATCTGGCAACCGTGGGTTTCGATATAGAGCTTCTTGGTCATGGCACTGTCTGAGGTGGTTAAAAAATGACCGCGCATTATAGGGGAGCGTCGAGCATCAAGCTACCGGCACAGGTGCGAGCCTGGCGCGATATCTGCGGGTGTCACGGGCTTTCGCCACGCGCGCAGGGCATTCCGATCCGCCTGCTGTGCTATCCTGCGCGCCCCGTTTTTCCTGACTTCGAGTCTTCATGAGCAAGCGTGACCCCATCTACAAGGTGATTTTCCAGAACCAGGGCCAGGTGTACGAGATGTATGCCAAGCAGATCTACCAGAGCGATCTGTGGGGCTTTCTGGAGGTGGAGGAGTTCGTCTTCGGCGAGCGCAACCAGCTGGTGGTCGACCCCAGCGAGGAGAAGCTCAAGGCGCAGTTCGAGGGCGTGGTACGCAGCTTCGTGCCGATGCACGCGATCATCCGCATCGACGAGGTGGAGCGCCTGGGCACGGCGAAGATCAGCGAGGCCAAGGGCGGCGGCAACGTCATGCCGTTCCCCATGCCGATGCCGGACAAGTGAGCGCAGAATCGTAGGGTGCGCCGCGCGCACCAGCTTTTCCACGTCAGTGGTGCGCACGGCGCACCCTACGGGTCAGGGCAAGGGCGAGAAGGGTGAACGACCTTCGACGGTCTGCAGCTCCAGCAGGTAGCTGCGGAAGATCTGCCCCAGCACCTGGCTGGCGATTTCCAGTTCATCGCGACGCATCTGCGCCGACACCAGGTCGGCGCTGTCCATGGCTTCGTCCGAGCCATTGACCGATGCCATCTTCAAGACGATATAGGCCTGCACGTTGTTGGCCGGTACGCCTTCGCCCCGAAAGAACATGGTGCCCAGGCGCAGTTGCGCTTCGGCGTGCCCCTGCAGCGAGGCGCGCTCGAACCAGGTCAGCGCCTGCTTGAGGTCGCGCGGGGTGCGTTTGCCGTCGTAGTAGTACTCGCCGAGTTCGAAGGCCGCCTGGACGTTGCCGCCGCGGGCCATTTCCTGGCAGGTGGCCAAGGCGTCGGGCATGTCTTCGGGGGTGCCCGTCAGGGCGCAGCTGCCGGTTGCGGGAATCAGCAGGGAATTGCCGCCTGCCAGTGCAAACAGCGGGAGGAAAAGCAACAGGCAGCCCAGGGAGAGGGTGCGGCCGGTGCGGTTCATCTGGATAACGGGACCTCGGCGGTTCGGAGCGGGTGGCATGCCCGGCCGGCGCAAAATCGTGCCGGCCGTCGCATTATGGAGTAAACCGCCCGCTTCTTACAAAACCTTTACCCGGCCTGCTCGCCT
This sequence comes from Pseudomonas sp. GD04158, assembly GCF_029834875.1. Taxonomy (NCBI): domain Bacteria; kingdom Pseudomonadati; phylum Pseudomonadota; class Gammaproteobacteria; order Pseudomonadales; family Pseudomonadaceae; genus Pseudomonas; species Pseudomonas sp. GD04158. Next base: position 38,546 of record NZ_JAODYT010000037.1, read on the forward strand.
GGACTCCCCGGCAGATGCAGCAGCAGCCAGGCCAGCAGCGGATAGGCCGGCGTCAGCAGGCCGTGAAACAGGTCGATGCGCCTGAGCGGGCCGATGAACCCCTGGGTGCCGACCGCCATCCCGGCTGCCAGAAACAGGCCGACCACTGCGCCGGCCACCAGCAGCGGTGCGCGCCGTGGCCACTGCACGGCACCGGCGTAGAGAATCAGCGCCAGGCTGGCCAGGTTCAGCGCCAGGCGGTAATCCTCCAGATAGCCCATCTGCCGGAACAGCTCGAAGAAGGCGCACAGGCCGAGGACGATGCGCCCCCAGTTCGGCCGGCTCCAGACCCAGCCGCGACCCAGCGCCAACGCCGCGGCGCCGAGCAGCGGCAGGCCGAGAAAGCTGCTGGCCTGGGAGAGCCACAGGTGCGCGGCCTGCCAGCTCGGGTCGAAGCCGTAACGAATCACGCCGACGCCGGCCGCCGCAGCCGGCAGCAGGAAGCCGAGCAGGGCGCAGAACAGCGCCGGCTGATCGCCCTCGCCGTAGCGCCCGCGCGCCCGGCCGATCCATACGACGCAGACGGCGCAGGCCAGGGCCAGCAATGCATCACTGAAGGCGGTGCTGTATTGCATCAGGCTTTTTTCAGCTCGGCGAAGGCGCGCTCGGCTGCGGCGAAGGTGATCTCCAGCTCCTTGTCGCCATGGGCGATGGAGGTGAAGCCCGCTTCGAAGGCGCTCGGCGCCAGGTACACGCCACCTTCCAGCATCAGGTGGAAGAAGCGGTTGAAGCGCGCGCTGTCGCTGGCCATCACGTCGGCGAAGGTGACGATGTCGTCGGCGCCGCTGAAATACAGGCCGAACATGGCGCCCGCCTGGGTGGTGACGAAGGGGATGCCGGCGGCATCGGCGCGCTGCTGCAGACCGTCGAGCATGCGCGTGGTGTAGTCGCTCAGCTCGGTGTGGAAGCCCGGACGGCTGATCAGCTTCAGCGTGGTCAGGCCGGCGGCCATGGCCAGCGGGTTACCCGACAGGGTACCGGCCTGGTACACCGGGCCGAGCGGGGCGATGCACTCCATGATCGCGCGCTTGCCGCCGAAGCAGCCCACCGGCATGCCGCCGCCGATGATCTTGCCAAAGGTGGTCAGGTCCGGAGTGACGCCGTAGTGCGCTTGGGCGCCGCCAAGGGCGACGCGAAAACCGGTCATCACTTCGTCGAAGATAAGCACCACGCCGTGCTTGTCGCACTGCTCGCGCAGGCCTTCGAGGAAGCCCGGCGCCGGCGGCACGCAGTTCATGTTGCCGGCTACCGGCTCGACGATGATGCAGGCGACTTCCTTACCCACCTGCGCCAGGCATTCTGCCACGGCGTCGATGTCGTTGAACGGCAGGGTCAGGGTGTGCTTGGCGAAGGCTGCCGGCACGCCCGCGGAGTTCGGCACGCCCTGGGTCAGGGCACCGGAGCCGGCCTTGACCAGCAGGCTGTCGGAGTGGCCGTGGTAGCAGCCCTCGAACTTGATGATGCTGTCGCGGCCGGTGTAGCCGCGGGCCAGGCGGATGGCGCTCATGGTCGCCTCGGTGCCGGAGCTGACCATGCGCACCATCTCCATCGACGGCACCAGGCTGCATACCAATTCGGCCATCTCGGTTTCCAGCGCGGTCGGCGCGCCGTAGGACAGGCCGTGCTGCAGCTGGCGCCGCACCGAGTCGAGCACGTCCGGGTGGCTATGGCCAAGGATCATCGGGCCCCAGGAACCGACGTAGTCGACGTAGCGCTTGTCGTCTTCATCCACCACGTAGGCGCCTTCGGCGTGCTTGAAGAACAGCGGCGTGCCGCCGACGCTGCGGAAGGCGCGCACCGGCGAGTTGACGCCGCCGGGGATGTGCTTCTGGGCATTGGCGAAGAGGATTTCGGAGCGGGACATGGCAGGTTCTCTCTGAAAAGGGTCAATCGAACAGCGCGGCGAAGGCGCGGGCGCGGTCTTGCACCTCGAGGGCGGAGTCCGCGGCAAACAGGGCGTGGATCACGGCCACCATGCTGGCGCCGCGGGCGATCAGGCCGGGGGCGTTGTCCAGGGTCACGCCGCCGATGGCGACGATGGGCTGGGCAAAGCGCGCGCGCGCCTGATCCAGCAGCTCCACGGTGGCGGCCGGGGCGCCGGGCTTGGTGTTGGAGTTGAAGAAGCGGCCGAAGGCGATATAGCTGGCGCCTTCGGCGACGGCGCACTCGGCCAGCTCCAGCTGGGCGTGGCAGGTACCGCCGATCACGACTTCTGCGCCGAGGCGAGCGCGAGCGGCGGCCAGCGAGCCGTCGGTCTGGCCCAGGTGCAGGCCGACGCCCAAGTGCGCGGCCAGCTCCAGATCATCGTTGATGATCAGCGTGGCGCCATGGCGCTGGCACAGTTCGGCCAGTGCCTGGGCTTCATCGAGGCGACGCACGGCATCGCCCGACTTGTCGCGGTACTGCAGCAGGCGCGCGCCACCGATCAGCGCCGCTTCGGCATAGGGCAGCAGCTTGCCGTCGGCCAGCAGGGGAGTGTCGGTGATGGCGTAAAGGCCGCGCAGCGCCGCAGTCATTGGGCGAAGTCCAGCGGCAGACGGCGCGGCACGTACTGGCCGTGGCCGGGTTGCTCGGCGTCGCGCAGGGTGCGCCAGGTGTAGTCCAAGGCACTTTTCACGGCGCTGACCAGTTCCTCGCCCAGGGCCAGGCGACCGGCCAGGGTGCTGGCCAAGGTGCAGCCGGAGCCGTGGTAGCTGCCGGGCAGGCGCGCGCAGGTGAAGGTGTGGCGGCTGCCGTCACGGCAGTACAGGCGGTTGTGCACTTCGGCTTCGTCACCGTGGCCGCCGGTGATCAGCAGGTGTTCTATAAAAGGCAGCAGCTTCTCGGCGCACTCGTCGGCGCTGCCTTGCGGCAGTTCGGCGAGGATGCGCGCTTCCGGCAGGTTCGGCGTGGCGATGGTGGACACGGCGAACAGGCGCTCGCGCATGGCATAGCCGACGTCGTCCTTGCCCAGCGAGCCGCCGCCACCGGCGCGCAGTACCGGGTCGCAGACCAGCGGTACGCCCGGCAGCTGGCTCATCACCTCGAGCACGGTCTCGACCATCTCCACCGAGCCGAGCATGCCCAGCTTGACGGCGGCCACCGGCATGTCGGCGATCACGGCGCGGGCCTGGGCCAGCACCCAGTCGCGGTCGAGCACGCGGAAGTCGGAGACGTTGACGGTGTCCTGCACGGTCAGCGCGGTTACCGTCGGGGCGGCGTGACAGCCCTGCGCCAGCAGGGCTTCGATATCGGCCTGCAGGCCGGCACCACCGCTGGGGTCGTGACCGGACATGCACAGCACTACGGGGCGGGAGTTTGGCGTTTTCATGGTGCGCGAGCTTATCACTAACCGCCTGTCGGCCGCTGCATGTCATGCAGGCTGCTAGCCGTTCTGATTCTCGTCCGTATTGGCATTTGCGGGCTTGTCGATGGCATCATGCGCGGCCCTGCCGCCTTGCCCGACTGCCTCCGATGACGCTGCGTACCTGCCTGATCATGATGACCGCTCTGGCGGTGATCACCGACAACCTGATCATTCCCTTCTATCCGCAGTACTTCGCCGAGCGCTTCGACAATCCGCCGGAGCAGCACGTCGGCCTGTATCTGGCGGTGGTCAGCTTCGTGGTGATGGCGGTGTTCCCGCTCTGGGCGCGTCTGGCCAAGCGCGTGCACCCGGTGCGCATCCTGATCAGCGCGCAGCTGATGGCCGGTAGCCTCACCGCTGCCTGCTATTTCATCGATTCGCTGCCGCTGTTCTGGGTGGTGTCGCTGCTGATGGTGGTGTTCAAGGGCAGCTACCTGCTGATGTATCCCTACGTGATGAGCCTGCAGCAGCAGGACAACCACACCCAGACCATCGGCACGCTGTCGGTGGTGGTGCACTTCGGCGCCATTCTCGGCGCCGCGCTGGGCGGGCTGATCCTGCAGGTGATGAACATCGGCGACGTGTTCCTGGTGATGGCCGCCGGCGACTTCATCCAGATGGCCATCTGCATGCATCTGGTGCGCGGCTACCTGCCGGCGCCGGGTGAGCAGCCGGCCAGCGACGAGGCGCCGGTGAAGAACGAGGCGCGCAGCCTGCCGGCCATCTACCGCCTGTGCCTGGTAATGCTGCTGTTCTACTTCGTCGGTTACGTGACGCGGCCGTTCTTCGCGGTGTACTGGCAGCAGGTGGCGCACTGGAACAGCGAGATGGCCGCCGGCTTCGTCTATGCGCTGCCCGGCGCGGTGGCCGTGGTGGCGCTGTGGTGGGGGCGCCGCGCGACCAGGCAGGGCAACACCCGTGACGGCATTCTCGCCGGATTGCTGCTGGGCGCGGCGGCCACCTTCATCCAGGGCTTCGGCGATCAGTGGCTGATCCTGCTTGGCCGCGTGCTGTTCGGCTGGGCGCTGTATCAGGTCACCGTGCGTCTCGACGCGCTGCTGTTCGAGCTCAGTTCGCCTGAGCACTACGCAGTGGACTTCAGCAAGATCAATATCTTCCAGTGCCTGGGCAACATGGGCTCGGCCTACGGCGCGGGCCTGCTGGTCAGTCATTACGGCCAGGCCATGCCGTTCTGGGTCGGCGCTGCCGGCCTGCTGGCGACGGCCGCGCTGTTCCCGCTACTGGTGCGCAAACCGCGCACGGCCTGAGTCTTGAATGGCGAATGATAATTTGATGCAGATGCGTTTCGGTGATTAAATTCGCCCTCCGCACTGCCGCCGTCGTCCGGGTTCGCCGCGATGCAAGACCTCCACCATCTGCTCGATGTCATTTCCCGCAGCCTGCCCGGGCTGCAGGGACGGATCGGTGCAGCCGGCGCTGACCTGCTGGTGTGCGGCAGCGAGGGCAATGCCCAGCGTATCGCCACGCTCTATCAGCACTGGCGTCAGGCGCATCCCGAGGCCGGGCCGCATTACTGGACGGTGCGCAGCTGGACCTATCTGGTCTGGCAACCCATCTACCTGACACTGCTCGGCGTGCACCTGGCGCAGCGTGCGCCCTGCCTGTCGAGCCTCGGGCAGTGCGTTGAGGGCGGTGTGGTATCGGGTTTCTGCCTGGCCGAGCACTCCGTGCAACAGGCGGCGCAAGACCAGCTGATCGGCCTGGCCGCGCGCCAGCTGGACGATTGGCTGCGGCGCCAGCACGCCGAGTTCTGCCAGGTGCAGAACATTCACGGCAAGCTGGCCCAGCGCCTGGCGGCCGACTACGTGCTGGCAGCCCTGCTGCTGGTGCAGCGTCAACAGAACCTGGGCAACCAGCAGCTGCGCACCCTGGCCGCGCACTGGCTGGACGCGTTGGGCCTGCGCGGCGCCAGTGAGCTGCTCGAAGTGCGGCTGGACGATGGTCGCGACTGCCTGACCCTGGAGCGCAAGGCCTGCTGTCAGCACTTTCGCCGCGGCGACGGCGAGCTGTGCAGCACCTGCCCGAAGCTGCGGCGTGACGAGCGCCTGCTGCGCCTGCGCGAGGAGCTGGCCCTGGCATGCTGACGCTGCGCGATATCGAAGTGCGCCGCGGCGAGCGGGTGACGCTGGCGCTGGACGAGCTGCAGCTGCAGGGCGATCGCTTCACCGTGATCCTCGGCCACAACGGCTCGGGCAAGTCGACCCTGATGAACCTGCTGGCGCGGCAGCTGCAGCCGACGCGCGGCACGCTGGCGCTGGACGAGCAGCCGCTGGCGCGCTTCTCCGCGCGTGACTTCGCCCGCCGCGTGGCCTTTCTGCCGCAGCATCTGCCCGACGTGGCCGGCCTGACCGTGCGTGAGCTGGTGCGTCTGGGGCGTTTTCCCTGGCGCGGGCTGCTTGGTCGCTGGCGTGCCGACGACCACGCCGCCGTCGATCAGGCGCTGGCGCAGACCGATGTAGCCCATTACGCCGATCATCTGGCCGACAGCCTGTCCGGCGGCGAGCGTCAGCGCGCCTGGATCGCCATGCTGCTGGCCCAGCAATCGCCGCTGCTGCTGCTCGACGAGCCGACCTCGGCGCTGGATCTGGCGCACCAGTACGAGCTGATGGGCCTGCTGCGCCAGCTCAACCGCGACAGCGGGCGCGGTATCGTTGCCATCCTGCATGACATCAACCTCACCGCGCGACATGCCGACCGGGTGATTGCCCTCAAGCAGGGGCGCATCTTCTTCGATGGCAGCCCGGACGAACTGCTCAGCGGGCCGCTGCTCAGCCAGCTTTACGACATCGACATCCAGCTGATCGAGCAGCCCGGCAGCGCGCGCAAGATCGCCGTGGTGGCCTGAGCATGGCGGCAGTTTCGGCGCCGTCACGCCATGTCCTGACGCTGCTTGCGTTGCTGCCCCTGGCGCTGCTGCACCTGTGGCTGGCGGCCGACCTCGACCCGTTCGAACTCGGGACCATGCTCGGCGCTGCGGAGCAGAGTTTCGAGCGCCTGCAACTGCAGCTGTCGGCGTTGCCGCGACTGAGCATGGCCTTGCTGGTGGGCGCTGCACTGGGGCTGTCCGGCAGCCTGTTGCAGCAGATCACGCAGAATCGCCTGGTTTCCCCCATGACCATTGGCGCCTCGTCCGGGGCCTGGCTCGGCCTGGTCCTGGCCACCTTGCTGATGCCGGCCTTCGCCGCCAGCCATGGTCAGTGGGCGGCGCTCGGCGGAGCGCTGCTGGCGGTCGGCCTGGTACTGCTGATCGCCGGGCGCAGCGGCATCGGCGGCCTGCCGCTGGTGCTCGGCGGCATGGCCATGAACCTGCTGCTCGGCGCGCTGGCTGCCGGGTTGGTGCTGATCAACAACCAGTACACCCAGGGCTTGTTCGTCTGGGGCGCGGGGGACCTGGCGCAGATCGACTGGCACTGGGTGCAGTGGCTGTGGCCCAAGCTGCTGCTGGCCGTGCCGCTGCTGATCCTCGCGCCGCGGCCGTTGAGCCTGCTGCAGCTGGGTAGCGACGCCGCTCAGGGCCGCGGCCTGGCGCTGTGGCCGGTGATGCTGGTGCTGTTTCTGGCGGCGCTGTGGCTGTGCGCGGTGTCGATCACCGCGGTTGGCCTGATCGGCTTCATCGGCCTGCTCACGCCCAATCTGGCGAAGATGCTGGGCGCCCGCACGGCACGCGACGAGCTGAGTTACAGCGTGCTGCTCGGCGCCTTGCTGCTGCTGGCCACCGATGCCCTGGCGCTGCTGGCCAACCAGCTCAGCGGCCAGCTGGTGCCCAGCGGCGCGGCGGCTGCGCTGATCGGCGCACCGGTGCTGTTGTGGCTGGCGCGTCGGCACCTGGCGGCAGAGGATCCGCACGGCCTGCGCTTGCCGGCCGGCGCCGAACGTTTTGGCTGGCGCGGCGCCTTGTGGCTCGGGCTGCTGGCTGTGCTGGCCCCGGTGCTCGCCCTGTGCCTGGCGCGCGGCCTCGATGGCTGGCGTCTGCAATGGCCTTCGGCGCTGGTCTGGTCGCTGCGCTGGCCGCGCGTGCTCACCGCCGCTTCGGCGGGCGCCGGGTTGGCGATTTCCGGTCTGCTGCTGCAGCGCCTGCTGCGCAACCCCCTGGCTAGCCCGGACATCCTCGGCCTGTCGGCCGGCGCCACGCTGGCGGTGATGCTGGCGCTGACCTGGTTCGGTGGCGCCTTGCTCGGTGCCGTCGCGCCGCTGGCGGCCTTCGTCGGCTGTCTCGCCGTTCTGGCGCTGTTGATGCTGCTGGGCCGCCGTCACCATTATTCGCCGGCGCTGATGGCGCTGCTGGGCATTTCCCTCGGCGCGCTGCTCAACGCCGCCTTGCAGTTCGTGCTGGCCAAGGGCACGGGCGATTCGTTCGCGCTGCTGGGCTGGCTGGCCGGCTCCACCTACCGCGCCACGCCGGCGCAGGCGCTATGGCTGACGCTGGGCGTGCTGCTGCTCGGCGCGCTGGCGCTGCTGTTCCAGCGCGCGCTGACCTTGATCGGCATCGGCGATGGCGTGGCCGCCAGCCGCGGCCTCGACGTGCCGCGACTGCGCCTGGCGCTGCTGGTGCTGGTGGCGCTGCTCTG
>NZ_JAODYT010000038.1:0-45199 GCF_029834875.1 Pseudomonas sp. GD04158
GGTTAGATGAATGTGCGATCAACGCACTTGCAGAGAAAGCGCATAACAAAGCAATGCACCCGACAAGCGGGTGATTGCGGCGTTAGGTTATCCGAGCAAAAGTGACCCGCCCCTCATTCCTCAGTCACTGTGAATGTCCGCTTCTGGCCGGTTGTTGCCTACCACGACCGATAGCCGTGGTTCGACTTCAGTCTGTCGCGACCGGCAGCAGCTGACTTAATGGTAGTGGATCTTTCACACCCCCCTTTATCTTTGGAGCGCCTGGTAGGTCGCTGTCAGCAACGGCAGCTCTCTCACCTGTTCATGATCTAACGTACCCTTGGCAGCTCGTCCCAGCGGCAGGTGTACCCCGGAGAACGCAGCTCCTGCTTCATCGACCAGCCGCCCAGGGCCGGCACGCGCGCCAGGCGCACGGTGCCGCGGCCCATGTTGGTGTTGATCCTGTCCACGGTTGCCATCAGCGCCGCGCTGCGCGGCCGCGGCGCCGGGGTGAACAGGTCGGCCTGTACCTGCCCGGGGCTGGCCAGGTTCATCAGCATCACCCCGGCTTTCTGGTACCGGTAGCCGGGCCGGTAGATACCCTCCAGCCCGGCCAGCGCCGCCTGCACCAGGTCGCGCGAGTCGTTGCTCGGCGTGTGCAGCGGCACGCTGGCGGTGCGCGCGTAGCGCGGCTCGTCCGGGTTGAACACCCCGGTGCGGATATACACCTGCAGCAGCTGGCACACATCGCCTTGCGCGCGCAGCTTCTCCGCTGCGCGGCAGGCGTAGCTGGCCACCGCCTCGCGCAGCGGCGCCAGCTCCGTCACCCGGCGCGAGAAGCTGCGGCTGCAGGTGATCATCTGCTTCGGCTCCGGTCCCTCGTCCAGGGCGAAGCACGGCTCGCCACGTAGCTCACGAATGGTCTTCTCCAGCACCACCGAGAACTGCTTGCGCATCGTCCAGGCGTCCTGCTGCGCCAGATCCCAGGCGGTTTTAACACCCAGCGCGCCCAGGTGCGCCTGCAGCTTGCGCCCCACGCCCCACACCTCGCCCAGCGGCGCGTCCTTGAGCAACGCCGCCTGCTGCTCGGGCCGGGTGGCCACCACCACCCCGCTCTGGCTACGCCGCTTGGCGGCCCAGTTGGCCAACTTGGCCAGGGTCTTCGTGGTGCTGATGCCCACCCCCACCGGCATGCCCGTCAGCCGTTGCACTTCCGCGCGAATGTGCCGACCGTAACCAGCCAGCGGCCGGCCCAGCCCGGCCAGGTCAAGGAAGCTCTCGTCGATCGAATACACCTCCAGCCGCGGCGCCAGCTCGCGCAGCACCCGCACCACCCGGGCGGAAACGTCACCGTACAGCGCATAGTTGCTGCTGAACGCCAGCACGCCGTGCGCCTGCACCAAGTCGCGGATCTTGAAGAACGGCTCGCCCATGCCAATGCCCAGCGCCTTGGCCTCGTTGCTGCGGCTCACCACACAGCCGTCGTTGTTGCTCAGCACCACCATCGGCAACGCGCGCAGATCGGGGCGGAACAGCCGCTCGCAACTCACGTAGAAGTTGTTGCAGTCCACCAGGGCATAGGTCGGCATCAGATCCCCGGCAGCTTGTGAATGCAGCGCGTCACCACGCCGAACACCTCCAGGTCCTCGCCGTCGCGCAGGCGAATGTCCGGGTAGGCCTTGTTCGCCGCGCGCAGCACCGGCGCGCCGTGCTCATAGGCCAACTGCTTGCAGGTGAACTCCCCGTTCACCACCGCCACCACCACCATGCCCGCGCGCGGCGTGATCGAGCGGTCTACCACCAGGATGTCGCCGTCGAAAATCCCCAGGCCAGTCATACTGTCCCCCACCACCCGCAGAAAGAAGGTGGCCGCCGGGTGCAGTACGCACAGCTCGTCCAGCGAGAGGCTGGCCTCGATATGGTCCTCAGCGGGGGAAGGAAAGCCGGCGGCAACGCGGCTCAGGAACAACGGTAGCCGCAGACCTGGCCGCAACGGGCGGCCGATCACTGTCAGGGCCATGGATAACCTCACTAATACTGTATATGAATACAGTATTATCAAACCCCAACCTTGGCAACGACAATAGACGGGAGGCACCTCATGTGCGGCGGCGTCGAAGTGGCTGGGCGCTACACCCAAACCGGCCAGCAACTGCGAATCTACTTCCCTAACCCACGCGCCGCCCTGCCCGTGCGTCAGGCCGATGGCGCCGTGGCCTGGGTCCCCTGGGGCCGCCGCAAAGAGCAACCCGGCCACCTGCCCGCCACCGGTTGGGCCCGAACCGACTCCATCACCGCCGGCAAATGGGCGCGCTACCACCCGCAGCCAGTGCAGGTGCTGGCCGAACGCTTTATGGAGAAGAATGCAGCCGGTGCCTCGCACTGGTTTGACCTGGAGCCAGGCCAAACCATTGAGGCGCTGCTCATTGAGCACGGGGAAGAACGGCGGGTCTACGTGGTCACCACCACACCGCCGCAGGGTGGGCCAACGGTGCACGACCGCTGGCCGAGCCTGGTAACGGCCTAGAGCGGGTCACCCTCCAGCATCGCAGCGCTGACCTCGAACTCGCAGTCATCGCCCTGCGGCACCAGCTCCAGCGAGGCGGAGCCGGCCGGCAGTGCGACCACCAGGCTGCGTGTCACGCACTCGGCCTCGGGCATGGTCGCCGTGGCATGCAGCATCTGCTCCGTCCACTCCACCACTTCGTAGTCGAACACCTGGGCTTCCAGGTCTTCGCCCTCGTCGTGATGGTGGATCGAGGCAAAAGCCTCCTGGCAGGTGCCGCGGCCGCGGTTGCAGCGAATCTCCACTGCATTCACCCCGGGCGGCTCGTAACCGGCCACCGTATTCCAGCCACCCCACAACAACAGATCGTCCCCCTGCTGCTGAATGATCAGCGGCGGGCGAACAACCGCATGGGGCTGTTCCAGGGGCGCGGGGTAGGCCAACCACAGGGCCGTATAAGCGGCCACCAGGGCGGAAGCAAGGGAGACGGAAAGGTAGCGGAGGATCGTAGGCATAGTCGAATTCCTTTCGAGGGGGGCTGCTGTCCTAGCCGGTTATATATCTTGAATGCGACATCTGACTTTAGGCTAGGCTCAGCATGATTTCACGCAGGTAATTCATATCGTGATCATGGCCGTCAGGGCCCGCCACGGAACGGGCAGCAGGAACCGGTAATAAACGTCCAGATACACTTTTGTGTAGTGAGTTCAGTCAGAACAGAGTGCTGGTTTGAGAAAGCTACGAGCGGCGACAGTCGCCCCAAACCAGCCAAGCGTGACAGGCAACAAGCGGCCCAGGCTGTGTAAAAACTTCAGCTGAAATTCAACGTGCGCGTTACTAGGCGAAATCCCTGACGCTTGGCCGGGCTGGAGTGCTCAGAATTCGTTAGGAAACGCCGATGTTGATCATCAAATGATCAGTGCTCGGTGCTCGGTGCTCGGTGCTCGGTGCTCAAAATATCTGTCGCCAGCCGCTTATGATCATTGGTTCTTACAGCCCCTACCCTGCAGTTCGCAATGCAGCGATTTCGCTATTGCGCTTCCAATGCCGTTCGCATCCATTTCGGCAGTTTGCAGGCCAGCAATTTGACTAAGTCTTCAGGTCGGAGCCCTTTCTTGATCGCCGCAATACATTCAGGAGTTGAGCCGCCTTTACCGAGATAAAACAATGCACTGATAGCGGCACCCATCTCAGTCCCTGCATGCTGCATGACCATAGGGGCCGCATGTATCAGCCTGATTTCAGCGTTCCCAATGAATACTGAACGGCTGGCTCCGTTGGTGTAATAGATTGGAATGAGTGGCATCTGGGTGCTGAGCCCAAACCTTCTGACGGCATTGGCGCCGTGGATCTGCAGAGACAAGCGTTTCTGCTTGGTAATCAGGCTAATCAATTTCCAGGGATTGGGGCGAGCCCTTGCAACGTAGCGTCCGGGTTTCGGGCGCATATAAATTCCGCGATACACCCGTTCGAGCTCGCCTCGGTTGACCAGTCGAGCTATTGCTTTGGATACGGCGTTTTTCGTTCCAACCCCTGTAAAACGGCTAATGCTGAACGGCTGCCCTTTAGGTAGGCGCTTGACTCGTTGCGCAATCCGGGCGGATACCGACTGGGCTTGATCAGTGCTGAGCATCGTGGCGTTCACGCCTATAGCGTGAAGTTTAACGACGAACTGAAAAGCGGCTGATGGAACGCAATCACCCTTCGCCGATATTCATCATCTTGAGCGTCGTTTACCAGGCACTCTTCGAGGCGCCCCAACGAGAAAACTTGATCGGCGGACGGGTAGTGTCTGAGCAGGCTTTTCGCATAGCTGCGAATGTCATCAGGTAGTTCGGTGTTACGAGAGAGGTCGCGGAGAAAAGCTTCGGTCTTGACGACACTCCGGGTTCTTTCATGCGGAAGGGTCAAAGTGGCTACCTCCTTATTCAGTTATTCCAATCTACGAGGCCAGAACGGGCAAGCCGCGCGCTTACCCCTCATTTGCACGCGATTCGACGTGGTGCGGCTGATGGATTTTCAATCCTACGATCAGCTCTTTCCCCAGTAGTTGTCTTTGCTGACCAGACCAAAATCTTCGGAAGCAAATGGCTGATCATCATCGAACATACCATTGACCATGCGCTCCCGACGCAACCCACTCAGCACCCTGAAAAAGCAGGGCTCACAGAGATCCACCCGGTAGTGCTCCCCATCATGCTGGGAGCCATATCCCCATTGGGCTTCAAGCTTGCCGTATTGGGGATCATAGCCGGGAATACGCGTGCCAGAGCGGCACACGTCGCAGATCACATCTTCAACGACATCGACCAATGCCTGCGACTTAATCTCCATGCACACCTCACGATTACGTTCCACACGACGCCGGCCAGTTATGGATTCATGAACACCAACATCATTGGATCAGCCTCGACTGGCTGAGCATTAAAAACAAGCCAGTAGCTGCTGCCGATAATGCTGGGAAAAGCTGACCTGGTAAACGGGCTCAATTGCATAGCCACCCAGCGAAATGATGTTCGTAGGCTGCGATCCAATACCCGGTTCTGCACCACCTAACCCCGCACCGTCGAAACCTTCGACATGACCCAAAGTGCCCATCGGCTCAGGCCTGGAGCCTGGAGTAAAACCAGGCATCTGCACATCGCTCAAAACTGCCAGGTCATCAGGCAAGTCATCCGAAATTCGCTCCGCAAAGCCCTGAAGCGTTGGCTCCGCCAACATGAATAGCCATGCCTGGTCGTCGGACTCACCTGTGCGCCGCAGCACTCGCCCCAGCACTTGCCGGTAATGCAGTTCGGTGCGGATACGGCTGAGGTAGCAGCACACTTGTAGGCGCGGGATGTCGGTACCTTCGCTGATCATTCCGACGGCCACAATCCAGCGGCAGGCGCTGCTCCGGAATGCATTGATCACCTGCTGCGCATCCGGGGTTTTGTTCGTCACGATGCGGCACTCTTCACCCATGGCTTCCAGTGCGAGTGCAACTTGCTGGGCGTGTTCGATGTCTGTGGCCACCACCAAACCAGCAGCATCAGGTTTGATCTGGCGTAGCTCGCTCAGTTTGCTGCAGCCAAGGTCTAGGATTGGATTGATCACCTCATCATGGCGCAGCAGTTCCTCATAGGTGACAGGTGACTCCCCTAAAAGCTTGGCGATGCTGGGAAACAGCCTAACGGAGCTATCCGCACCCAATTCTTCCGTGAGTTTCACCTTCTGATTGTCGAGCAGAACAATGCGAGGGGATCGGCACACGCCGTCGGCAATGGCGTCTTTCAAGCCATAACGGTAGTCACAGATCAAATGCCCCTCGGGCGAAGAGTAACGAGCCAATGCGATGGCCTTATCGTCCGAACGCCAGGGCGTGCCAGACAGGGCCAACGTGAAGGCAGCCCGATCCTGTATCCGATGCAGTATCTGCTGCCCCCAGGCATTGCTGAGCAGCGGATCGTGGCCGGCGCAATGATGGATCTCGTCGAAAACCACCAGCACACGGTAGTCATCAAGAAGCTGCCAGAATCCCTCATCACGGTATTCCATAGCCTGATAGGTATAAGCCGCGCCCACGGCACCTATCTGGCCGTCGAGACGCCTGCCTAGCACAGCCGCAAAGGTCGAACGAAAACCCTCCACGACCTGGCAGGACGGCGCAAAGCACAGCACCAAATCGATTCTGTCCTGCTCAAGCAGTCGGCTGGCCAGTTCTGCAGCCATGCGCGTCTTTCCGGCTCCCGGCGTTGCCTGGCAGAAGAAGTGCGGCGTGACGGTAAAGTGCTCCAACGCCCGAGTGATGCAGCTGTTCTGCCAGCTCCGTAGCGAGCGGCTCATCGTGGCGCAGCTAGCGTTTTGAGGGTCTTTTCGATGGCGCGCAGATGCCCCAAGAGGCGAGAACTGCGATCCCTGGCTTCCAGGTAATCGCCTTCAAGCTTGTCCCGTAAATGCGGCATTTCTTCCAGAAGCAGTTTGAATCGCTCTGCCTCGCCCATTGAAGTGAGAAAGTCCAAGCGGATTTCCTTGTGGAGCGCTTCCAACTGCAAATCCGTATTGGCTGACGACTCAAGCGGCAAAGCTTCCGCATCGCGTACCGCTGTGCCTGGCTCGGGCATTCCGGCGGCCATCAGGCTGTTCTCAAAACCGTTGTCTATCAGTTCGAGTTGCAGATGTGTCGGAATCGGCTGCAGGTGGTAAACCTGCCCTCGAACACGGCGGTCCTCGTCCGGTGAAACCCAGCCCGCGCGCACTAATCGGCGAATCTGCTCATACACATAGCGGCGCACATCGGCGATACGGAATTGTGTGCCACTCAAGCGAGCGGCATAGGCATCGCGCAGTTCGCGGGTCGTAAACGATGTACGCCCTGGCTCCTGAAGCAGCTCATACAGACGCCTGTCGAAGATAAACGAGGCCGATTTCATTGAGGGCACCAGAAGAAATAGCGCGAAAATGCGGATTATAATCCGTGGCCTATACGTCCGCAAACGCACGATATTGCCGCCTCAAGTTGAATTGAGACGGTCATGGATAAGTTGGCGAAGGCGTTAGGGGAACGCATCCGAATGCAGAGGAAGACCTGCCGGATTTCCCAGGATGCACTGGCGCTGGCGTGCAGTCTCGACCGCAGCTATGTAGGTCGCATCGAGCGTGGCGAGGTCAACATCACCGTCGAGAAGCTCTACCGCATCGCAGGCGAACTCGCCTGCGAACCTTCAAGCCTTCTGCCAAAGCCATCTGAAATCTAACTAGAGCAAGTAATACCAGGCTCAAGAAGGTCAGACAGCAGCGCCGCTGTTACCTTGCCCCAAACCTCCAGCCCCCGTCAGCATCTTCAAGATCACCAACGCAAATGCCCGGCTCTTGGTGTCGTTATCCAGCACTTCCAGCGACATTTTTTCGTTATCGGTCATGGCGTCCAGCACGGTGTCCAGCACCCTCTTGGGGAACAGGCCATGCATCACCTGTTCGACCGAGTGGTTGTTGACCTGGGCCATCACATCCTCCTGACGACTGATGCGATTGGCGATGCCGGTGAGGAACTGCAGCTGATCCTCATCGCTTACTTCAGCACCGAAGATATCGTTGAGCGCCTCGATGATTTCCGATAGCCGTTTCTTCTCCGGGTCGAGGGGCTTGCCGCTGCCCAGTCCCGTGGCCGGTTCGAGGCCATAGTCGCCTTGCTCCTCGCTCAGGCGCAGCTGGTGCTCGGCGCGCTTGGTCAGGCGGTAGTGGGTCAGTTGCAGCTCGCCCACGTCCACGTCTTCCTGATCGAGGCGATCCACGCGCAGCAGCGGGTGCAGATGCTTGGCGTACACGCACAGCTGCTCCAGCTCGCGATCCTCATAGGGGATGATCTGCGAAAGGAACTCGTACAGGCGCACAAAGCTCTGCAGGTTCTTCTTGAACAGGTCGAGCTGATCTACCTGTTCGCCCGCTTCCTTGAGCGCCGCCTCGGCCTTTTTCAGGCCGGCGCTGTCGCCGTTCTTCTCAGCGGTACGTTTGAAGTCCAGCGCGTGCTGGCGTGATTCCTGGGCCAGCTTGTAGCGCTTGGAGAAGCGCTCCTTGGCCGGCGCGCAGTAGTAACTGAGCTTGCTGGCGGCCGCCTTGGGGTCGAAGAAGGCCAGCGCGAACGCCGCCACTTCCTCCCAGTGGTAAATGCCCTCGGCATCCAGCTTTTTCTGCAGGTCATAGATGAGCTGCGGGTCGGTCACGTCAGTCAGCTCGGCCTTGGTGTAGTACGGCAGAAAGGCGTCGAGAATGTCCTGGGCGTCGTTAAAGAAGTCGAGGATGAAGGTCGGCTTGCTGTCGCCGAAGGTGCGGTTCAGGCGTGACAGGGTTTGCACGCAGTCCACGCCCTGCAGCTTCTTGTCCACGTACATCGCGCACAGCTTGGGCTGATCGAAGCCGGTCTGGTACTTGTTGGCGGCGATCATCACGTTGAAGTCCTGGGTATCGAAGGCTTCCGCCAGGTCGCGCCCGTTCAGGCCGGGGTTGAGCAGGCTGCTGCTTTCCGTCACCTCTTCGGGGATCACCCCATCCGGCAGCACGCTGCCGGAAAAGGCCACCAGCGGGTGCACATCGCCGTAGCCCATCTGCTGCACATAGGCCTGCACCGCCAGCTGGTAGCGCACCGCCTCCTGCCGGCTGCTGGTGACCACCATGGCCTTGGCCTGGCCGCCCAGCAGGTGGCGGATATTCGCGCGGAAGTGCTCGACGATCACCTCCACCTTCTGGCTGATGTTGTACGGGTGCAGGCGCACCCAGCGCGCCAGCTTCATGCGCGCCTTCTTCGAGTCCACTTCCTCGTCGTCGCCGTCCGGGTGGGCGATCTTCCAGGCGGTGCTGTAGGTGGTGTAGTTCTGCAGCACGTCGAGGATGAAGCCCTCCTCGATGGCCTGGCGCATGGAGTACAGGTGGAACGCCTCGGGCTTGTTGTCGGCGCTCGCCGGCAATGCCGGATTGGCCGGCCGACCGAACAGCTCCAGGGTCTTGGCCTTGGGCGTGGCGGTAAAGGCGTAGTAGCTGATGCGCTCGTTGGGCGCGCGGGCGGCCACGGCGGCGTCCAGCAGCTCTTCGGCGCTGATCTCTTCAGCATCCGGAGCATCGCTGCCGAGAATCTGCTTGAGCTTGCTGGCCGAGGAGCCGGTCTGCGAGGAATGCGCTTCGTCGGCGATCACCGCATAGCGGCCGCTAGCCAGCTTTGGGTACTTGTCCAGGGCATCGAACAGCGCCGGGAAGGTCTGGATGGTGACGATGATGATGCGCGTCTGCTCGGCCAGCGCCTCGGCCAGTTGCTCGGACTTACTCTGGCTGCCGATATCGCGAGTGATGCACTTGACCACGCCCTGAGCGTGCTCGAACTGGTAGATGGTGTCCTGCAGCTGCTTGTCCAGCACGGTGCGGTCGGTAATCACGATCACCGAGTTGAACAGGCGCTGGCCCTCGGCATCGTAGAGCGAGGCCAGCTGATGCGCCGTCCAGGCAATCGAGTTGGACTTGCCGGAGCCGGCGCTGTGCTGGATCAGGTAACGCTTGCCCGGCCCTTCGGCGCGGGTGGTGTCGATCAGTTTGTTCACGACTTCCCACTGGTGGTAGCGCGGGAAGATCAGGGTTTCTTTGGTCACGCGCTTGCCGTCGGCATCCTCTTTCACGCTCTTCTGCAGGTGCAGGAAGCGGCCCAGCACCTTGAGCCAGGCATCCGGCTGGAACAGGCGCTGCCACAGGTAGCCGGTGGCGTATTGGCTGTCGTCCGGCGCGGGCGGGTTGCCGGCACCGCCATCGAGGCTGCCGAGGTTGAACGGCAAGAAGAAGGTCTCCTTGCCAGCCAGTTTGGTGGTCATCGCCACTTCATCCTGGCTCACGGCAAAGTGCACCAGCGCACCACGCTTGAAGGTCAGCAGCGGCTCGGGCTTGCGCGTCAGCGGGTCTTTAACCGGGCGATCAACGCGGTACTGGCGCTTGGCGTTTTCCACGCTCTGCTTGAACTCGCTTTTCAGCTCCAGCGTGGCGACGGGAATGCCGTTCACGAACAGCACCAGGTCCAGCCGTGGGTTGTATTCGCCTTCACGGTAGTGGGGCGAATAGGACACCTCCGGCACCACGCGCAGGCGGTTGCACTGGTAGCGCTTGAGGGTGTCTGGGTTCATGCCGTGGTCGGGCTTGAAGCTGCACAGCTCAATCTTCACCCCCGGCAGCTTGAAGCCGTGGCGCAGCACATCCAGGGTGCCGTCCTGCTCCAGCTCGCGCACCAGCTTCTGCACCAGCACGGCTTCCGGGTTGTTGGGGTTGGCCTTGGCGAACTTGTCCCAGCGCTCCGGCCAGGCCGCCTTGAAGTAACCGAGAAAGTCCTCGGTATACAAAGCCGTGCGCCGGTCATAGCCGCTGGCCGGGCCGGTGAGCCAGCCCTGCGCGATCATGGCGGTGATGATGTCCTGCTGGAATTGAGCTTCCTTGCTGTCCGCCATTTAGTGGGCCTCTGCTACGGCTGATTCGGGGGTTTGGGTGCTGACCGGGGGCCGCCAGTCGCGCACGTCGATTTTGCCGGTGACGGCGGCGGAGATTAGGGCGGAGCGGCGTTCTTGAAGGAGGGTTATCGTGCGCTCAGCGTAGGAGATAGTCTCATTTGAGCGTTCGAGTATTTCTCCCATCACCGCAGCAATTTTTTGCTGCTCTTCGAGAGGCGGAAAAGCAAATCTGTACTGCCTAAATTTTTCGGCAGGCAAATGCGATATTGTTGCTTTCGTATCGGACTCTTCAAAGACCCCCAACGACTTTGCCGCCATCAAAGTATAAAAAAAGAACTCGGCAGTATCGCTCTTCGGCGACTCCGGGCGCAGTCGATGCAACGCTTTCTGGTAGCCGATAATGCTATCAATATGCCTCCAAATTGCAGCTCGTCCCACATCCCCACCTTCACAAACAAGGAGATCGCCGAGCCTAACCGTATAACGTCTATACTCAGCAGGCTCAATATCCATTAACGGTAATTCATCGATATTGACTGCGCCCCATTGAACATCCTGATTTCTCAGATAGGGCACAGGATTGGCCCCTGTATTTCTCTTCTCATCGAGCATTTTTCCAAGCTCGACCGAGTAGCGAAAACTGAGCTTGCACACCTGCCAATGCGCCGGCACCTCGCCCAGCCACTCCACGCCGGAGTCTTTCATCGGCACCGTAGGGTCGAGGCCTTTGGTGACGGCGTGGGAGATCACGGCCTGGCGCTTTTCCTTGAGCAGTTCGATCAGGCGCTGCTGCTCTTCGATCAGCGCGTCGATTCGGGCGGTTTCGTGATCGAGGAAGCGGGCGATTTGGGTTTGTTCTGCCAAGGTTGGAAAGCAGAATCGCTCTTGCAGGTAGGACTCAGAGTCAAGGTTCTGAATGCCGGTGGTCTGTTTAATCGCCGGAAAATTAACTTTCCCCTGATAAAGGCTATCGAACGAGTAGCAGAGAAATCCGCTATCGAACCCATGCAAAGGGCGCATTCGGGCAACAAAGTTCGAGGTTATGGCCTCGAATTCATGCTCGAACAGAACAACGCATCCGACCAATGTCTTCTCACCACCACCAGACTTCTCGATCAGCAAGTCTCCAGACTGAAGAAGACGTGAAGCACGCTCCTTCTGCGTAATGCTTCGATACGTAAGCTTGTCGAGCCCGACACTGCAGGTGGCGCGATCAAAGTCCGCCACACGAATCACTGCCAGGTCATTTTCCCCATCTGGCTCGTCACCCCATAGACCGTTGGTACAGCCATCAACCGAGCGCTTCAGGGAAAAGATTGCCCAATGCTCGGGGACCTCGCCCAACCACTCAACCCCGGAATCCTTGTACACCGGATACGTCGGAAAACTCATGCCGACAGCCCCTCAATCATCTGCTTGATGCGGTCGGTGCAGGCTTTCAGGTCGCGGTCGATCTCGGCCAGCGGACGCGGTGGCTGGAACACGTAGAAGTGGCGGTTGAAGGGAATCTCGAAGCCGACCACACCGACTTCGCCATCCTGCGCGTCCGTCTTGCTTTCGTCGATCCAGGCATCCGGCACATGGGGTTTTACTTCGCGTTCGAAGTAGTCGTACACCGACTCGCCCAGCGGCACGTTCTCGTTGTCGCGCAGGCCGACATCGGCTTCCGGCTGGCCTTTGACCATGCAGATATCCGCTTCGGAGTCGCGCTCGCTTAAGCCGCTGAGGATTGCCTTCAGCTCGGGCGTGCTGGGCGATACATCGCGGGCAGCGAGAGACTTCTTCAGCAGCTTGCTGAACTGCTCGCGGTTGCGGTGCAGCTGGCTTTCGTCCATTGCCTGCAGGGCTTCGATCAGGCGCTGGCGGGCTGGGGCTTCCAGCTTCTCGATGGCTTTTTCTTCCAGCACCTTGGCGATGCGCTCGGCACTGGTCTGGAAGTTCAGGCGCAGCGGGCGCTCGACGGTGATGCGTCGGTAGCCGAAGGCTTCGACGGGGAAGATCTTGCTCTGCGCGGTTTCCTCGAAACGACCATACAGGCGCACCAACTCGTCGATCTGTTCCTCGGTGAGGTACTGGCGCTTGCTGCCCAGGGATTTGCGCATCTTGGCGAAGTGCTGGCTGCCATCGATCAGCTGCACCTTGCCCTGGCGCACGGCGGCCTTGTGGTTGCTCAGCACCCACACATAGGTGGCGATGCCGGTGTTGTAGAACATGTCGGTGGGCAGGGCGACGATGGCTTCGACCAGATCGTTCTGCAGTAGGTAGCGGCGAATCTCCGACTCGCCCGAACCGGCGCCGCCGGTAAACAGCGGCGAGCCATTGAGGATGATGCCGATGCGCGAACCGCCTTCACGCGGGTCACGCATCTTGCTGACCAAGTGCAGCAGGAACAGCAGCGAGCCATCGGACACGCGCGGCAGGCCGGGGCCGAAGCGGCCGTTGAAGCCCTTGTCGGTGTGCTCGTCGGTGATCTGCTTCTGTACCTTCTTCCACTCCACGCCGAATGGCGGGTTGCTGAGCATGAAGTCGAAGCGGCTGTCGGCCAGTTGGTCGTCGGACAGGGTGTTGCCCAGCTTGATGCTGGTGACGTCCTGACCTTTGATCAGCATGTCCGCCTTGCAGATGGCGTAGGACTCGGGGTTGAGCTCCTGGCCGTGCAACGACACGGTGACCTGCTGGCTGATGGATTGGATGTACTCGTCTCCCTCGGAGAGGAAGCCGCCGGTGCCGGCAGTCGGGTCATAGATGGTGACGATGCTGTTGGGCTTGAGCTTGTCGTCCTGCCCGGTGATCACCAGCGAGGTGGTCAGGTGCACGATATCGCGCGGGGTGAAGTGCTCCCCGGCGGTTTCGTTGGAGCTTTCCGCGAACTTGCGGATCAGCTCTTCGAAGATGATGCCCATGCCGAAGTTGCTGATGCGCTCGGGGCTCAGGTCGGTGGCGGCGAAGCGCTGCACTACCTGATACAGCAGGTTGGCGGCGGCGAGTTGCTGCACGAAGTCTTCGAAGTGGAAGTGCTCGAAAATCTCGCGGGCATCCTTGCTGAAGGACTGTACATAGCTCATCAGATCGGCAGCGGTCTGGGTGTCGGACAGCGTGCCCAGGGTCAACTTGGAAGCATTGAAGAACTGCTGCCCGGCGGCGCGCAGCAACAGCCGCTCGCGCACCAGATCAGGCCGACCTTCCTGGGCGTAGGATTCACGAATCACCGCTTCCTTGGTCGGCTCCAGCACACATTCCATACGCCGCAGCAGGGTGAACGGCAGGATGATGCGGCCGTACTGAGATTGCTTGAAGTCACCGCGCAACAGATCGGCAATGGACCAAAGAAACGCGGCCGTCTGGGAATGGTTTTGCGTGTTCACGCTACTACTCCTTGGAATACGCGTAAAAACGCGAGTCTAACCTAGACGCCCGTCATCACCTCACCCGCACTGTTTGAGTTTTCTCGACAGCATCGCGGAAGCCCGACTTGTGGATGCCCTGAGAAGTAATGAGCCTTTTATATAAGAGGAACTTTATCTGCTGTTCTCACGAGAGGAAATCTGCTGGCGAAACCTGGCCGGAGCGATCACAGGAGCACTTCGAAAAAAGTTAGGTTTTGGAGCCTAAATTTGACCCAGAATCAGCGAAAGCTAACTAAAAGCTCTGCCACAACACAAGATCGAGAGGAAAAACCGTGCTGAATAGGCTGGAAAGCCAACGATCGCAAGGGATCGACTGAAGATCGCAAAACGTGACTAAAAGCTAATAGCGCAGATAGGAGAACTGAGCCATGGAGAACCTGACTGATGGGGATGGAAACTGAAAGTGGCGCGCCTTGCAGAGCACGTGAAAACGCGGCGCAGCGTGGGCCATGCATGACGCTACCAGCGAAGTGCGCAGTCTACCGCGTGCAGATCAGCAACTTGCGCCGGTTTTCGCTGCCGCATGGCCGCATGCAGCGGTTTTTCACCCAGCCTGCCCGGAGGCGATGTGCAGAGACCTTAGCCCCTGCCGCAGCGAACGCCAAGTACCGCGCGGGCAGATCACGCGCGGGGCAAAGCTACCGGAATGCGCGAAGCAGGGCAAACCTACGCTCGTCGGACAAGCTGGCACTTGGCCATTTTTGCAGGCATGCTACCCGGCTGGCGCGAGCGCAGGCCTGCTTGCGCGCCAATGCCCACCTAGCTCCGTGGTAGCTGCAGGTTTTGAACGTGTCGACTCCCTCCTCCCAGCCGTCGAGCCCCTCGGGCGAGTCGCGCGCGCCACGGCGCGAAGCGCTGCGGCGCGTGCTGATGGCACTGGTGCTGGCGATGCTGGGACTGCTGGCCTGGCAGCTGACGCAGGAATACCGCCAGCTGCTGGACAGCCAGAAGCAACTGAGCCGCGGCTACAGCGAACAGCTGGCCAAACACCTGAGCCTGAACATGCGCCTCAAGGCCCAGGCCGGCCAGGCCATGCTACAAGCGGCCGAAACGCGCGGTGATGTGACCGCGCCGATCGCCCCCCTGCGCAGCATCTTCCCGACACTGCAGAGCATCGTCTGGCTGGATGCTCAAGGTCAGCGGTTGGCCGACAGCGCCGGCGAATCGCCGGACCTGCCTTTCATCCGCGCGCTGCAGCAGCGCATTGGCGCAGCGGACTATCACTTCGCCTTCAGCCCCCAGGACGAGGGTGCCCTCTATCTCCTTCTGCGCCAGGACGACGAGAGCCAGCGTGTGTTGCGCCTGCGCATGACCGCCCTGCGCGACTGGCTTCGCGAGCAGCACCACAGCGAGCACGACTGGCTGCTCGAAGACCTGCAGAGCCGGCGGGTGATGGCCCGCGCCGACGATCTGCGCCAGCCCGGCCAGGTCATCGCACCGGTTACCGCGGCCGAACAGGCGCAGAGCCTGGAACTGATTGCCCTGCCCGGCAGCGACTGGCAGTTGCGTGCGCTGTTCGACGCCGATCGCGCCGGCAACGAACTGATGCCGACCCTGGCCGGCAAGTTCCTG
The DNA here is from genome assembly GCF_029834875.1 of Pseudomonas sp. GD04158. Lineage (NCBI taxonomy): Bacteria > Pseudomonadati > Pseudomonadota > Gammaproteobacteria > Pseudomonadales > Pseudomonadaceae > Pseudomonas > Pseudomonas sp. GD04158. Next base: position 15,420 of record NZ_JAODYT010000038.1, read on the forward strand.
CTGTTCACCCTGTGCAGCCTGCTGACCCTGCTTGCCCTCTACGGTCTGCAGCGGGAACAGCGCCGCCTGCAGCGGCTCAATACCGAGTCGCGACGCTCGCTGCGCCAGGCCGCCAGTGCGCTGGCCGCGGTCGAGGAGCGCATCCTGGTGACCCAGGCCGACGGCAAGCTGCGCTACCTCAACCCTCAGGCCGAGGCCCTGTTCGGCCTGAGCAGCGAAGCGGCCTGGGACCGCCATCTGCTGGATCTCCTGCCCGACCTCGACCCGCTGCTGCTCAACAGTCCGCAAGCGCCCAGCGACCTGGGCCCGGAGCTGGTACGAGTCGAGCAGCAAGGCCGCGGCCGCCTGTTCGCGGTGACCCGCAGCGACATCAGCGAACTCGGTCGGCAGGCCGGCTACGTCTGGGTGCTGCGAGATGTGACCGACGAGCAGCAGGCGATGCGCGTGCTGCAGGAGACGCGCCGGCGCTATCAGGACATTTTCGAGGGCACCGGGGTCGCCCTGTGCGTGCTCGACCTGGCGGGACTGCGCAGCTTCCTGCTGCAGCAGAAACTGCGCGACGCCGCCGGTCTGAACCGCTGGCTGCAGGCCGATGCCCGCCATCACCAGGCGCTTCTGGACCAGCTGCACATCACCGAAGCCAACCAGGTGGCGCTCAATCTGCTGGGCGTGAAATCCACCGAACAGGCCTGGCAGCAACTGTTCGACAACGGCCCGCTGCAGCCGGATGACCTGCGCTACCGGCTCGCCGTGGCGGTGCTGGAAGGCCCCAACCTGGTCGAGCTGGAAACCCAGCTGGTCACCGCCCAGGGCCTGCAGCGCCACGTCTGGCTGGTGCTGCGCCTGCCGGAGATGATCCAGGACTACCAGGCGGTGACCCTCAGCATCAGCGACATCACCAGCCGCAAGCGCATCGAGCTGTCGCTGATCGAGCGCGAGCGCTTCTGGTCCGAGGTGGTGCGCTCGGTGCCCGATCTGCTCTACGTGCACGACATGCAGAACAAGCGGGTGCTGTTCAGCAACCACAGCCTCGGCCTGCAGCTGGGTTACAGCAAGACCGAACTCAAGGCCATGGAGGGGGACTTCTGGGAGCGCGTGCTGCACCCGGACGACAGCGACTACTACTGGCGCATCCGCAACCTGCAGAAGGTGGTCGGCGACGGCCTGCTGCTCGAATCGGTCCTGCGCTGGCGCCATCGCGACGGCCAGTGGCGCTGGTTCAGCATCCGCGAGCAGGCCCTGGCGCGGGACGAGCGAGGCCGGGTCAGCCGCCTGATCGGCGTGGCCAAGGACATCACCGAGCAGATCGAACGCAACCAGTCGCTGCGCGACAGCGAGCAGCGCTACCGCCTGCTGGCCGAGAGCATCAGCGACGTGATCTTCTCCACCGACAGCGCGCTTCATCTCAACTACGTCAGCCCCTCGGTGGAACCGGTGCTGGGCTACTCCGTGGACTGGGTCATGGCCAACAGCTTCTACAGCCTGGCGGCCAATCCGCAGCAACTGAACGGCCTCAACCTGCTGCTCGAACGCATTCGCGACTCGCTCGGCGAACGTGACCGCCTCGAGCGTCTGCGCGAGGAGCTGCCGGATCAGCTGTTCGTCTTCGATTGCCTGCGCGCCGACGGCCACAAGATTCCGGTGGAGCTGCGCCTGGTGCTGATGTGGGACGAGAACGGACGCTTCGAGGGCATCCTCGGTGTCGGCCGCGACATCAGCCAGCAGCGCCGCGCGGAGAAGGACCTGCGCATGGCCGCGACGGTGTTCGAACACTCCACCGCGGCCATTCTGGTCACCGACCCGGCCGGCTACATCGTCCAGGTCAACAAGGCCTTCAGCCGGGTCAGCGGCTACTCGGCCGGCCAGGTGCTCGACCAGTTGCCCGGCATGCTCACCGCCGACCGTCAGCAGGCGGCGCATCTGCAGTACATCCTCAGCCAGCTCAACCAGCGCGGCAGCTGGGAGGGCGAGGTGTGGCTCAAGCGCAAGGGCGGCGAGAACTTCCCGGCCTGGGTCGGCATCACCGCGGTGCACGACGAGGAAGGCGACCTGGTCAGCTACGTGTGCTTCTTCAGCGACATCAGCGAACGCAAGGCCAGCGAGCAGCGCATCCATCGCCTGGCCTACTACGACGCCCTGACCCACCTGCCCAACCGCACCCTGTTCCAGGACCGTCTGCACAGCGCCCTGCAGCACGCCGAGCGGCACAACGAGTGGGTGGTGCTGATGTTCCTCGATCTCGACCGCTTCAAGCCGATCAACGATTCGCTCGGCCATGCCGCCGGCGATCGCATGCTCAAGGACGTGGCCGTGCGCCTGTCGGCCTGCGTCGATGGCGACGATACCGTGGCGCGCATGGGCGGCGATGAATTCACCCTGCTGCTGCAGCCGCGCGCCACCCGCGAGGGTGCGCTGAACCGGGCGATCCACGTCGCCGAGCAGATTCTCGACAGCCTGGCCCGGCCCTTCGTGCTCGAAGGGCGCGAGTTCTTCGTCACCGCCAGCATCGGCATCGCCCTCGCCCCGCAGGACGGCGACGAGCTCAGCCAGCTGATGAAGAACGCCGATACCGCCATGTATCACGCCAAGGAACGCGGCAAGAACAACTTCCAGTTCTACCAGGCTGACATGAACGCCAGCGCGCTGGAGCGCCTGGAGCTGGAAAGCGACCTGCGCCACGCCCAGGAACAGGGCCAGTTCGTACTGCATTACCAGCCGCAGTTCTCCGGCGATGGACGCCGCCTCACCGGGGTCGAGGCGCTGCTGCGCTGGAATCACCCGGGCCGCGGCCTGGTACCGCCCACCGATTTCATCCCGGTGCTGGAAGAGCTCGGACTGGTGGTACAGGTCGGCGAGTGGGTGCTGGAGGAAGCCTGCCGCCAGCTCAAGACCTGGCACGACGAGAAGATTCGCATTCCCAAGATCTCGGTCAACCTGTCCGCCCGCCAGTTCGCCGAAGGCGACCTGAGCGCGCGCATCGCGGCCATTCTGGAGCGAACCGGGGTGGCCCCGGCCTGCCTCGAGGTGGAACTGACCGAGAGCATTCTGATGCGCGATGTGGCCAGCGCCATGCAGACCCTGGGCGAGCTCAAACGCCTGGGCCTGTGCATCGCGGTGGACGATTTCGGCACCGGTTACTCCTCGCTGAACTACCTCAAGCAATTCCCCATCGACGTGTTGAAGATCGACCGCAGCTTCGTCGACGGCCTGCCGGACGGCGAGCAGGACGCGCAGATCGCCCGCGCCATCATCGCCATGGCGCACAGCCTGAACATGATGGTGATCGCCGAAGGCGTGGAGAGCCATGCCCAGCTGGAGTTCCTGCGCGAGCACGGCTGCGACGAGGTGCAGGGCTACCTACTCGGCCGGCCGATGCAGCCGCGCCAGTTCAGCGCCCAGTTCGGCGGCGCGGCGCTGTTCATGTTCAGCTGAAGCTCCCGGCGAATCAGGTGACGAGCCGACAGCGCAACGGGAGCACCTGGCACCTCTCTTTGCAGCCTGCGGCTTGCAACGGTTCTTGAAGGCCACTTGTCTGCCTCATGACCGACCTTCATATGCCTGAATGCGACCTTTGCGGTAGAATCCGCCCCCTCTTTCTACCGCCCAGCTGATTCCCAGGGGACCGCCATGTTCAGCCGTGATTTGAACCTCGCTCGTTTTGACGCCGAACTCTTTGCCGCAATGGAGCAGGAAGCCCAGCGCCAGGAAGAACACATCGAGCTGATCGCCTCGGAAAACTACACCAGCCCGGCGGTGATGGAAGCCCAGGGCAGCGTACTGACCAACAAGTACGCCGAAGGCTACCCGGGCAAGCGCTACTACGGCGGCTGCGAATACGTCGACGTGGTCGAACAGCTGGCCATCGATCGCGCCAAGGAGCTGTTCGGCGCCGACTACGCCAACGTCCAGCCGCACTCCGGCTCGCAGGCCAACAGCGCCGTGTACATGGCTCTGCTCAACGCCGGCGACACCGTCTTGGGCATGAGCCTGGCCCACGGCGGCCACCTGACTCACGGCGCCAGCGTCAGCTTCTCCGGCAAGATCTACAACGCCGTGCAGTACGGCATCAATGACCAGGGCCTGATCGACTACGACGAAGTCGAGCGTCTGGCCGTGGAGCACAAGCCGAAGATGATCATCGCCGGCTTCAGCGCCTATTCGCAGGTGCTGGATTTCCCGCGTTTCCGCGCCATCGCCGACAAGGTCGGTGCCTACCTGTTCGTCGACATGGCCCACGTTGCCGGTCTGGTCGCCGCCGGCCTGTACCCGAACCCGGTGCCGTTCGCCGACGTGGTCACCACCACCACGCACAAGACCCTGCGCGGCCCGCGTGGCGGCCTGATCCTGGCGCGCAAGAACGAAGAGCTGGAGAAGAAGTTCAACTCCGCGGTATTCCCGGGCGGCCAGGGCGGCCCGCTGGAGCACGTCATCGCCGCCAAGGCGGTTTGCTTCAAGGAAGCGCTGCAGCCCGAGTTCAAGGCCTACCAGGCCCAGGTGATCAAGAACGCCCAGACCATGGCCCAGGTGTTCATCGACAACGGCTACGACGTGGTTTCCGGCGGCACCCAGAACCACCTGTTCCTGCTCTCGCTGATCAAGCAGGACATCACCGGTAAGGACGCCGACGCCGCCCTGGGTCGCGCCTACATCACCGTGAACAAGAACAGCGTACCGAACGACCCGCGCTCGCCGTTCGTCACCTCCGGCCTGCGTATCGGCACCCCTGCCGTGACCACTCGCGGCTTCAAGGAAGACGAGTGCCGTCAGCTGGCCGGCTGGATCTGCGAAGTGCTGGCCAACATCGGCAACGATGAAGTCGAAGGCCGCGTACGCGAGCAGGTCAAGGCTCTGTGCGCCAAGTTCCCGGTGTACGGCAACTAAGCCCAACCGAGAAATGAAGAAGCCCGCCAACTCGGCGGGCTTCTTTTTGCCTTGTAGATTTCCTTGTCGTGTACGGAATACAGCCGGTGCACACGGCGCACCCTACTGAACGCTGCGGGCCGTAGGGTGCGCCATGCGCACCGACAACGAAGCGGGCGTTAGCGCCTACGCCGGCTGTTTCACGTAGCGCGCCAGCTGGGCATCGCGGCTCATCACATCCAGAGTCGCGGCCAGCACCTGCTCGCTGGTGACATCGGCACCGGAGAAGATCGAATTGAAGTTCTCATGGGTGACCTTGGCGAAGTGCGCACGGTCCTGCACTTCGATGCCCAGCAGGGTGGCGTAGGCATCCAGCGCCTCGCCCTGCCCCATGGCCATGTCCTCGGCGATGGAGTCGAGCATGCCATTCATTGCCAGCCAGGAACGGCCACCGTAGCCCATCGCCACGCTGGTGTCGCAGCCGTTGGTACCGGAGGTCATACCGAAGGTGGCATTACCCGACGTACCGTTGGTGGTGGTGGCCAGCAGGTGCGGGGCGAGCCCACGTTGCCCTTCGAACACCATGTTGCCCCAGCCACAACCATTACCGCCGGCAGCATTGGCGAAAGCCCCTGCGCTGGCCATGCTCAGCAAACCGAAGATCAACCCCTTGCCCAGCAGTCGCTTGCTCATAGTCTGTTGCTCCGCAATATTCAGTAATAGAAACCGCATAAGGAGCTTTGGCGACACTCGAGCAACTGTCAAATTACTGTCCGACAGGCGCCGAGGGTGGAACAGGTCGCGGTACATTGCCATCAGCCTTGGCTATAGTGAGGGAAACCATCCAGGAGCATGGGCATGAGTGAAACAGCCAACGAGCGTCGACGCTTTCAGCGCATCGCCTTCGACGCCCCCACCGTGATCGCCCAGGGCGAGCGGCAATGGCAGGCGGCGTTGCACGACATCTCGCTCAAGGGCTTGCTGGTCAAGACGCCGCGCGACTGGAGCGGAGACCCGGATCAACCCTTCGAAGCGCTGGTGGAACTGGGTGACGAGGCCAAGGTGAAGATGGAGGTGGTGCTCACACGCACCCAGCAGAATTACCTCGGCTTCGTCTGCCGCCATATCGACCTGGAATCCATCAGCCATCTGCGCCGCCTGGTGGAACTCAACCTGGGTGACGAGCACCTGCTCGAGCGCGAGCTGGCGGCGCTCGGCGAGGACGACTGAGCCGCCTCAATGGCGCGTCTTCGCCGCCTCGGCCTTGCGCTGCTGGCGACGCTGGCGAAGCGCCTGAACACGCAGCACTTCACCATGCGCTTCACGCGACTGCCCGGCCTTGGCATCGAAGTTGAACGCGCGGGAAAAGAAATCGAAGAACAGGAACATGATGGCGTCTCCTTGCTGTGAATACGCCTCGATGCTGCTCGTCGAAAGCTTGCTCCCTATTGATCCGGATCAAGCTGCACCAGGCCGCCTTCGCGACAGAACGCCGCATCTCACAGCCTGAACGAGCGCCGGGGTCAACGAGCCTCCCGAATTTCATCCGGGCTACACCGGATTCGTAAGGACTTACTCGAACAACGCATCCAGCGCCTGCTCCAGGCGTGTCACGGCAATGATCGATAGCCCCGCCGGCGCCTCCTTGGGCGCATTGCCCTTGGGCACGATGGCGCGCTTGAAGCCATGCTTGGCGGCCTCCTTCAGACGCTCCTGACCGCTCGGTACCGGGCGGATCTCGCCGGACAGCCCCACCTCGCCAAACACCAGCAGATCGTGCGGCAACGGACGGTTGCGCAGACTCGAGATCACCGCCGCCATCAGGGCCAGGTCCGAGGCGGTCTCCAGCACCTTGACCCCGCCGACCACGTTGAGGAACACGTCCTGATCGTAGGTGGGAATACCACCGTGACGATGCAGCACGGCCAGCAGCATGGCCAGGCGGTTCTGATCCAGGCCCAGGGTGACGCGCCGCGGGTTGGCCAGGTGGCTGGTGTCGACCAGTGCCTGCACCTCCACCAGCATCGGCCGGGTGCCTTCCCAGGTGGCCATCACCACGCTGCCCGGCACCTCCTCCTGGGCGCGGGTGAGGAAGATCGCCGAGGGGTTGGTAACCTCTTTCAGGCCCTTGTCGGTCATGCCGAACACGCCCAGCTCGTTGATCGCGCCGAAGCGGTTTTTCACTGCCCGCAGCAGGCGCAGGCGACCGTCGGATTCGCCCTCGAAATACAGCACGGTGTCGACCATGTGCTCCAGCACGCGCGGGCCGGCCAGCGCGCCTTCCTTGGTCACGTGGCCGACCAGAAAGACCGCGGTACCGCTCTGCTTGGCGAAGCGCACCAGCAGGGCGGCGCTTTCGCGCACTTGGGCCACGCCGCCGGGCGCCGACTGCAGCTGCTCGGTGAAGATGGTCTGGATCGAGTCGATCACCATGACCTTGGGCTTTTCCAGGCGCGCGGTGGCGATGATCGACTCGATGCAGGTCTCGGTCATCACCTTCAGCTTGTCCTCGGGCAGGCCCAGACGACGGGCGCGCATGGCCACCTGCTGCTGCGACTCCTCGCCGGTGACGTACAGCGCCGGAAAGCGCGTGGCGATATTGCACAGGGTCTGCAGCAGAATGGTCGACTTGCCGATGCCGGGGTCGCCGCCGATCAGCACCACCGAGCCGTCCACCAAGCCGCCGCCGAGCACGCGGTCCAGCTCGCCGGAGGCGGTGGAAAAGCGCGGCACTTCCTCGACGCTGACCTCGGCCAGGGTCTTCAGCGCCGCCTGCTGGCCAGCCCAGCCGGTACGCCCGCTCGGCGACGAAGCGCCTTCCAGCACGGTTTCCACCAGGGTGTTCCAGGCCCCGCACTCGCCACACTGCCCTGCCCATTTGGGAAAGGTGGCGCCGCACTCGGTGCAGCCGTACATGCGTTTTGCCTTGGCCATTGCCGATCAATCCTGCCGGGGTGAAGAAGGCTGGAACGATACCGAACAACTGGATAAATTTACAGACCCGCCAAGTCGTCGCCAGGAACCGTCCATGCAGATCGAACTGCTGCCCACCACCGCCGAGCAGTTGCCGCTGATCGTCAACCTCTACCAGTTCTACGCCTACGAGAGTTCCGACTGGGAGCAGGAAGACGTCGAGACGGACGGCCGTTTCTATATCCATCAGCCGCACCTGCAGCGCTACTGGCAGGAGCCCGGCTGGAGCGCGCAGCTGATTCTCGCCGACGGCTTCATCGCCGGTTTCCTGTTGCTCGAGCGCAGCGAATTGCCCGGCATCGAGGCACCGGAATTCGCCGACCTGTTCATCCTGAAAAAGTACCGTCGCCGCGGCATCGGCCGCGCGCTGGTGCAGCAACTGATGGGCGATGGCAGCCCTTGGCTACTGCGCTACTACCGGCAGGACGCGGTGGCTCTGGCGTTCTGGCAGCAATTGTTCAGCGAGCTGCCCAGGCCGCCGCGTGCGGTGTGGACGGAGGAAGAGGCGGACGGGTTGCTCACCTATCTGATCAACCCGCCGGTGCATTGAGGCCGTAGGCCGGATCACATCCGCAACGGTGGGTACCTGTCAGCCCCGGCAACCATTGCCGCAGCCGCAACAGTGCCCGGCAGCGCGCTTGAGCTGTTTCGCCAGATCGTCCTTGAGCACAACGCGGCTGAGCTTGAGCCCTTGCAGCGCGACATCGTCGAGCAGCTCGATGCCGTCCTCGATGCGACAGATGCGCTTGTCCAGCGCCTCGTATTCCTCGGCCTGACGTGCGAACTGTGCATCGTCCTGACGCAGACGCTGCAGCTCGGCGCGGTGTTCAGGGAAATCATGGATCAGCGGGTGATGATCGACGTGCATGGGTAGCTCCTGAGCAAAATGTCGCTCGCAGCCTAGCCCGCCGTCATCGCCCCGCCCTTGATCCGGGTCAAGCGTGGATCAGGTAGCGTTCTGCAGCATGCCGGCGATCTCGTCCTTCAATCCCACACGCTGCAGCTTGAGCCCCTGCAGGGTCAGATCATCCGTGGCTGAGCGGCCGTCCTCTATCTCGTAGATGCGCTTATCCAGCGCTTCGTATTCCTCCGCCAGACGGGCAAAGCGCGCATCGCTCTGCATCAGTTTGCGCAGGGCGCCGTGCTGTTGAGGAAACTCGCGGTTGAGCGGGTGATGTTCGAGCGGCATGGAAAACCCTCCCAGAAGTGGCCCTAGTTAGCCTAGTTGAAGCTGGGCAAGCTGCAGTTCGCAGACCAGCGCCTATTGTGAAAGTCGGGCACGGATCGCCAGTCTGGTGCGCTACCAGTAGTTCTCCACCGCAACCTGCCCGGGCCGTCTGCTCAGGCTCAGATTCAGGCCGCGTGCCTTCAGGCGCTGGCGCAGGTCGTCGATCATCTGCGGGTTGCCGCAGATCATCACCCGCGAGTGCTCGGGCGTCAGCGGCAGGCCGGCAGCGCGCTCCAGCTCGCCGCTGTCGAGCAGTTCGGTGATGCGTGCGCCCAGGCAGCCCGGCACCTGCTCGCGGGTCACCACCGGCAGGTAGGTGAGTTTGTGAGCGAACTCGGCCAGGTGCTCCAGCGCGCTCAAGCCCTCGATCATCGCCTGGTAGGCCAGCTCGGCGCGGCTGCGCGCGCTGTAGACCAGGTTGATGCGCTCGAAGCGCTGCCACACCTCGAAATCCTGCAGGATCGAGAGGAACGGCGCGATACCGGTGCCACTGCCCAGCAGCCAAAGGTCGCGGCCATCGATGAAGCGGTCGAGGGTCAGGTAGCCCAGGGCAGTCTTGTCCACCAGCAGTTCGTCGCCCACCTGCAAACGGCTCAGCTCGCTGGTGAACTCACCGCCCGGTACCACGATGGAGAAGAACTCGAGAAACTCGTCGTGCGGCGCCGAGACCATCGAATAGGCGCGCCAGACCACCGAGCCGTCCGCCTTGCGCACGCCGAGTCGGGCAAACTGGCCGGCGCGAAAGCGAAAGCCGGGATCGCGCGTACAGCGCAGGCTGAACAGACTGGGCGACCAGACCTGGATAGCGGTCAGCGTCTGACGGGTGAACTTGTCTTCGCTGGCAGTCATAATCGTCCCCTTGTCCGAATCAGCTGTCAGTGTCGCCCATTGCGCGACCGGCAAACACCGATGGTTTCCATGCCTATTTTCACCACGCCCTTTGCCAGCCTCGAGCTGCTGCGCCAGCCGCACCAGCCGAACGAGCCCCTACAGGCCTTCGACGCCGCGGACGAGTACCTGCTCAATCATTTGCACGAGCAGGGTCTGCGCGCGGAGGATTCGCTACTGCTGCTCAACGACAGCTTCGGCGCCCTCGCCTGTTCGCTGGCCGGACGCTGCCAGGTGACCAGCAGCAGCGATTCGCACCTGGGCTTCATCGCCCTAGAGAACAACCTCGCCGGCAATGGCCTGGATCGCGACGCGGTGCGCTTCCTGCCGAGCAGCGAGACGCCGCAGGGACCGTTCGACTGGGTGCTGATCCGCGTGCCGAAGACCCTGGCCCTGCTGGAAGAGCAGCTGATCCGTCTGCACGGCCAGTTGGCGCCGGGAGCGCGGGTGGTGGCGGCCGCCATGGTCAAGCACCTGCCGCGCGCCGCCGGTGACCTGCTGGAGCAATACATCGGCCCGGTGCAGGCCTCGCTGGCGGTGAAGAAGGCCCGGCTGCTGCTGGCCACGCCGGAAGCGAAAGCCGCGCCGCACTCGCCCTACCCCACGCGCTACCGGCTGGACAAGCCGGCGCTGGAGCTGATCAACCACGCCAACGTGTTCTGCCGCGACGGTCTGGATATCGGCACCCGCGCGTTTCTGCCACACCTGCCGCGGCACCTCGACGCGCGCCGCGTCGCCGACCTGGGGTGCGGCAACGGCGTGCTCGGCATCGTCTACGCCCTGGGCAGCCCACAGGCGCAGCTGACCCTGGTGGACGAGTCATACATGGCCGTGCAGTCGGCGCGGGAAAACTGGGCAGCGGCGCTGGGCGAGCGACCGGCGACCATCCGTGCCGGCGACGGTCTGGCCGAGCAACCGGCCGGCTCGCTGGACCTGGTGCTGTGCAATCCGCCGTTTCACCAGCAGCAGGTGGTCGGTGATTTTCTCGCCTGGCGCATGTTCCAGCAGGCCCGCGCGGCGCTGGTGACCGGCGGCGAACTGTGGATAGTCGGCAACCGCCACCTGGGCTATCACGCCAAGCTGGCGCGCTTGTTTCGCGGTGTCGAGCAGGTGGCGGCCAACCCCAAGTTCGTGGTGCTCAAGGCGAGCAAGTAGGCCGCCTACAAGGTCAGGGTAAAGCGCGACAGCAATGCCCCCGGCAGCGCCATCGAGCCGGTCTGCCGGGCGCCGTAGGTGCCGCCGGGCAGCAGCAGTTCGGGCTCGCGGGTCAGGGCTTCGAGCTGCGCGCCGAGCACATCGAACAGCGAGTCGTCGAAGCGCATGGTGTTGACCGGCGCCTGGATCTGCCCATCCTCGATCCAGAAGGTGGCGAAGCGGGTCATGCCGGTCAGGCGGGCGGCCGGCAGATCGGAGAAGTTGCCGTACCATAGGTTGCCGATATACAGACCACTGCCCAACCGCTGCAGAACGTCCTGCTCGTCCAGCTCGCCACCGTGCATGCGCAGGGACAGCGGATACTCGCCGCTGCAGGCGCCATTGGCGATCAGGCCGTATTCGGCGGCGCTACGCGAACTGACCAGGCGCTCGCCGGGCCGGCCCTGGCTGACCAGGCGCAGCGCCTGGCGCGGTCCTTCGGCAGTAAACGCCGGCGCCAGGCCGCCTTCGATACGCTCTTCAATGACCACCTGTGAGCTGAGCTCGGCCTTGCCGCTGAACAGACGCTGCAGGGGGCTGCCACCCGAGGCCAGCGCCTGCGCGCCGAAACCCCAGCAACACAGGCTGATCAGCTCCTCCAGCGCAGCCGGCGCCAGGTAGGCCCGATAAGCCCCGGGCTGCAAGGCCTTGGCCGGGCGGCCGAGATAGGCCAGCTGCTGCCGCGCGTCCTCGAGCTTGCGGGCGAACGCCTGGACGTCCCACTGCTCGCCGGCATAGGCGCTTTTCACCGCCTGGCCGTTGTCATGGAACAGGCTGAATTCGAGGTTGAAACTGCTGGCGGCATACCAGCCGAACGCGCCCCAGGAACTGGCGAAGCCCTGGTACTGCGGCCCGACGGCAAGAAAGCCGACCAGATCCAGACCGCTGGCGGCGCTGACGATCTGCTGCGCCATGGCCGCGCTGTCGGGCAGCGAGGCCTCGACCGCCAGCTCGCTGCGCCAGGCTTCGCGGTTCAGGCGCAGATAGGGGTCGTCGTTCAACGTCGGCAGCACGGCGCGCAGCTGTTGCAGGGCCTGCTGTAGGCGCGGCAGGTCTTCCTCGAGCGTGCCGCCGAGCGCCAGCCGGCTCTCGGCGTGGCGCTGGCTCTGGTACAGCGCCAGGGTCACGTACGACTGCTGCACCTGCCCGGCCTGGCGCACCCGCCCGTGGTTGAAGCGGACAAAGCCGGACTGCTCGGCGCTGTAGGCCAGGGTGAAGCCCTCCTCGCCGGCGACCTGCGCCTGCAGATGAGCCAGCAACTCGCAGAAATGCTGACGTGCGTTCATCAGGCGGCCCCTCCGAAAACGTCGATATCGGCGAATACGCAGGCTGGCGAGGCATGCCCGACACGAATCACCTGATTCGGCTCGCCCTTGCCGCAGTAGGGCGTGCCCAGTATCTCGAAGGTGCTGGCATCGCCCACCGCCTTGAGGCCCCGCCAGAACTGCGCGCTGATGCCGCGGTAGTTGGGGTTCTTCACCACGCCCTTCAGTTCGCCGTTCTCGATCAGTTGGCCCCACTCGCAGCCGAACTGGAATTTGTTACGCGCATCGTCGATCGACCAGGAGCGGTTGTTGCTCATCAGGATGCCGCGCTCGATGCCGCCGATCAGCTCGGCCAGGCTCTTGTCGTCCGGCTCCAGATTGAGATTGGCCATGCGGTCGATGGGCGGCCGGTTCCAGCTGCAGGCGCGGCTGTTGGCCACGCCCGGCAGGCCGCTGCGCCATTGCGACAGCGCGCCGCCGAGCGGGCGCTGGAGAATGCCATCGCGGATCAGGTATTCGCGCTGCGCCGGGCTGCCGTCATCGTCATGGCTGTAGCTGGCCAGCTCGCCGGGCAGTGTCGGGTCGAAGGTCACGTTGAGCAGCGGCGAGCCGTATGGGTAATGACCGAAATCTTCCTGACGGATGAAGCTGGTGCCGGCGAAATTGCGCTCGTCACCGAGGATGCGGTCCAGCTCCAGCGGATGGCCGATGGACTCGTGAATCTGCAGGATCATCTGATCGGGCATCACCAGCAGATCGCGCGGGCCACTCGGGGTATTGGGCGCCAGCAGCAGTTGCAGCGCCTCGTCGGCGATACGGCTGGCGCTGCCGATCACGCCCAGCTGATCGAGCACCTCGGCACCGCCCTGGCGCGCCAGATGAGTGCCGCCGAAGCTGCGGCTCTGACTGTCATGCCCGTCGCTGGCGGTCACGCCGACCTGCGGGAAGACGTAGCGCTGGGCACGGCGCAGGCAGGCACCGGCGCTGTTGAGGTAGATCTGCTCGTGAGCGGTAAAGGTCAGGCCGATGTGGCTGTCCACCAGCCGCGTGTCGCCGGGAAGGCGCGCCGACTCGGCCATCAGCAGCTCGAACCAGTGCGCGGCGCTGGCCTGCGGCTGCTGGTAGCCGGGCATCACGTCATCGGCCCGCTCGGCAGGCTGCGGCAGATCGCCGAAATCCAGCAGGTTGTGTCCGGCCAGCGCACGGGCCAGCTGCTCGGCGCGTTCCAGAGCCGCCTGCAGGCCGGCCTGGCTGGTATCGCTGGTGGCCGCATAGGCCTCGACGCCAGCGATGCGCACGCTGAGCATGGCGCCGGCATCGACGACGAAGGACGGCGCCTGCGCGACCCGCCGGCGCACCCAGTAGGACTCCCGGCGCTCCTGCACATGACGCAGCGAGTGGAAGTCGGCAGCGGTTTTCAGCGCGGCGAAGCGCCGCTCCAGGGTGTCGCTAAGGGCGAACATCGCGCCTCCTCGGCATACGGCAGAGCAGGCAGTATGGAAACAATCGGCCGGGCGGATCAACCGCCGGCCTCAGCCCGGCGTGCCCAGCCCCGCCGCACTCATGAACTGGCGCAGCAGCCAGGCCACCGCGCCCAGGGTCAGCACGCTGGCCGCCCAGATCAGTGCCAGCCAGCCCAGGCGCTGCCACAGGGGTTTCTTCTCTTGCTCGACCTTGGTCATCAGTCGCACCTCAGTGATAGCCATCGTCCTGGGTCACCTTGCCGCGGAACACGTAGTAGCTCCAGGCGGTGTACATCAGGATGAAGGGGATGATCAGCAGCGCGCCCACCAGCATGAAGCCCTGGCTCTGCGGCGGCGCGGCGGCTTCCCAGATGCTGATCGACGGCGGGATCACGTTCGGCCACAGGCTGATGCCGAGGCCGCTGTAGCCGAGGAAGATCAGCACCAGGGTCAGCAGGAAGGGCGAATAGTTGGCGTTGTCGGCCACCGCCTTGAGCAGCTTCCAGGTGCACAGCAGCACCAGCACCGGTACCGGCATGAACCAGAACAGGTTGGGCAGGCTGAACCAGCGCTCGGCAATGGCCGAGTGAGCGAAGGGCGTCCACAGGCTGACGATACCGGTCACGCCGAGCACTACCAGCACCAGCGGCCGCGCCATGTCGTGCATCTGCTGCTGCAGGCGGCCCTCGGTCTTCATGATCAGCCAGGTGCAGCCGAGCAGCGCATAGGCGGCGATCAGCGCCAGACCGCAGAACACCGAGAAGGGTGTCAGCCAGTCGAACGGGCCGCCGGCATAGGTGCGATTCACCACTTCGAAACCATTGATATAGGCACCCAGCGCCACCCCCTGAAAGAAGGTGGCGGTGAGCGAGCCGCCTATGAAGGCCTTGTCCCACAGGTGGCGCCTGTCGGCCTTGGCCTTGAAGCGAAACTCGAAGGCCACGCCGCGGAAGATCAGCCCCAGCAGCATCAGGATCAGTGGCAGGTAGAGGGCGCTCAGCACCACCGAATAGGCCAGCGGGAAGGCGCCGAACAGCCCGGCGCCGCCGAGCACCAGCCAGGTTTCGTTGCCGTCCCAGACCGGCGCCACGGTGTTCATCATCACGTCGCGCTCGCCCTCGTCACGCACGAAGGGAAAGAGGATGCCGATACCCAGATCGAAGCCATCCATCACCACGTACATCATCACGCCGAAGGCGATGATCACCGCCCAGATCAGCGAAAGATCGATACCCATGCTCAGTTCCTCTCCGGCAAGCTGTCGGTTTCGCCCTCTTCCATCCCCTCGTCCGCCGCCGACAGCGGCCGCGCCGGGGTTCGCGACTTGCCCGGCCCGCCCTGGGACATCTCGTCGCCTTCCTCGAGCTGCGGGCCCTTGCGCACCAGGCGCATCACGTAGCTGATGCCAGCACCGAACAGGGCGAAATAAACCACCACGAACAGCGCCAGGGTGACGCCCAGCTGGGTCGCGCTATGCCCGGACGAAGCGTCGGCGGTGCGCATCAGGCCATGAACGACCCAGGGCTGACGGCCGATCTCGGTGGTGTACCAGCCGGCGAGAATGGCAATCACGCCGCTCGGCCCCATCCACACCGCCAGGTGCAGGAACGGCCGCGACTGGAACAGCCGGTCGCCACGGCGCAGCCAGGTGCCCCAGAGGCCGGTGAGGATCATCATCAGGCCCATGGCGACCATGACGCGGAAGGTCCAGAACACGATGGTGGAATTGGCCCGGTCCTCGGGCGGGAAGTCCTTCAGCGCCGGCACCTGCTTGTCCAGGCTGTGGGTCAGGATCAGGCTGCCGAGGGCGGGAATCTCCACCTTGAAGCGGGTTTCCTCGCGCTGCATGTCCGGCCAGCCGAACAGGATCAGCGGCGTCGGCTCGTCACCGACGTTTTCCCAATGCCCTTCGATGGCAGCGATCTTCGCCGGCTGATACTTCAGGGTATTGAGGCCGTGCAGGTCACCGATGAAGGCCTGCACCGGCGCCACCAGCAGCGCCATCCACACGGCCATCGACAGCATCTTGCGGATCGCCGGGTTGTCGCGGCCACGCAGCAGGTGCCAGGCCGCCGAGGCGCCGACGAAGAAGGCGGTGGCGAGGAAGGCTGCCGTGGCCATGTGCGCCAGGCGATAGGGGAACGACGGATTGAAGATCACCGCGAACCAGTCCACCGGGATCACCCGACCGTCGACGATCTCGAAGCCCTGCGGGGTGTGCATCCAGCTGTTGGAGGCGAGAATCCAGAAGGTGGAGATCAGCGTGCCGACTGCCACCATCACCGTGGAGAAGAAGTGCAGGCCCGGCCCGACGCGGTTCCAGCCAAACAGCATGACGCCGAGGAAGCCCGCCTCGAGGAAGAACGCGGTGAGCACCTCGTAAGTCAGCAGCGGCCCGGTGACGGCGCCGGCAAAGTCGGAGAAGGCGCTCCAGTTGGTGCCGAACTGATAGGCCATGACCAGGCCGGAGACCACGCCCATGCCGAAGTTCACGGCGAAGATCTTCACCCAGAAATGGTAGAGATCGCGGTACACCGTATTGCCGGTCTTCAACCACAGCCCTTCGAGCACCGCCAGATAGCTGGCCAGACCGATGGTGATGGCGGGAAAGACGATGTGGAAGGAAATGGTGAAGGCAAACTGGATCCGGGCGAGATCTAGGGCCTCTAAGCCGAACATGGCACGTCCTCGTACAGGTTATCTCGGGCCCGGCACGGTTAGCCGGGCCATGAACTCCAAGGCTTTGGAGCACAGCACGCCAGAATTGTTCTTATCGAATGAGGCACAACGAAGGTGGGGGGCGGCAGCGCACGGGCACATCTACCCCAAATTGCATTGATCTGGATCAACGCTCAGGGAAAAGACTAGCCGGTTCGTCGGCAAACAACGCTGTGGTCATTTGCCGCGCGGCAGGCCACCGCAGGGTGCGCGCGGCACGCAGCGGGTGCGCATGCTTGGCGGGGCGCAGAGTCCGGGCAAAAAAATAGGCGGCCGCGCATCGCGCAGGCCGCCTCAATTCACGGAGTTGCTTACATCGTGTGACCGCGATGACTTGCGATCACCCGTATTGGATTACCGCTCGAGGATTGCGGTCACACCCTGACCGCCCGCGGCGCAGATGGAGATGAGCCCGCGCCCCTGACCGGCCACCGCCAGCAGCTTGGCCAGGTTGGCGACGATGCGCCCTCCGGTGGCGGCGAAGGGGTGGCCGGCGGCCAGCGAGCTACCCTTGACGTTCATCTTGCTGCGATCGATGGCGCCCAGCGGCGCGGCCAGGCCCAGGCGTTCCCGGCAGTAGTCGGCGTCTTCCCAGGCCTTGAGGGTGCACAGCACCTGGGCGGCAAAGGCTTCGTGAATCTCGTAGTAGTCGAAGTCCTGCAGGCTCAGGTCGTTGCGCGCCAGCAGACGCGGCACGGCGTAGACCGGCGCCATCAGCAGGCCCTCCTTGCCCTGGACGAAATCCACCGCCGCCGCCTCGCCGTCGCGCAGGTAGGCCAGCACCGGCAGGCCGCGGGCCTGGGCCCACTCCTCGCTGGCCAGCAGCACCACCGAGGCGCCATCGGTCAGCGGCGTGGAGTTGGCCGGAGTCAGGGTGCCGCGCGGGCCGCGCTCGAAGCAGGGCTTGAGGGTGGCGAGCTTCTCCGCGCTGATGTCCGGGCGCAGGTTCTGGTCGCGGGTCAGGCCGAGAAACGGCGTCATCAGATCGTCCTGCCAGCCGTCGGCATAGGCCGCCGCCAGCTTCTGATGGCTGGCCAGCGCCAGCTGATCCTGCTCGTCGCGGGGGATGGCCCAGCGCTGCGCCATCAGCTCGCAATGCTCGCCCATCGACAGCCCGGTACGCGGCTCGCCATTGCGCGGAATGTGCGGCGCCAGGTGGCGCGGACGAATCTTCAGCAGGCTCTTGATCTTGTCGCCGGTGCTCTTGCCGCGGTTGGCTTCCAGCAGGATCTGGCGCAGCCCCTCGTTGACGCCGATGGGCGCATCGGAGGTGGTGTCGACGCCGCCGGCTATGCCGCAGTCGATCTGCCCGAGGGCGATCTTGTTGGCCACCAGAATCGCGGCTTCCAGGCCGGTGCCGCAGGCCTGCTGCAGGTCGTAGGCCGGGGTTTCCGGTGCCAGACGCGAGCCCAGCACGCACTCGCGGGTCAGGTTGAAGTCACGCGAATGCTTGAGCACCGCACCGGCCACCACCTCACCGAGGCGCTCGCCATGCAGGTTGAAGCGCTCCACCAGCCCCTCAAGGGCGCTGGTGAGCATCTCCTGGTTGCTCGCCCTGGCGTAGACGGTGTTGGAACGGGCGAACGGAATACGGTTGCCGCCTACGATGGCGACCCGGCGCAACTGGGCCATGAGAACTCCTTGCTGGTCGAATGAGCAGAATCGAACGACGAACTATTGCTCGTCAGCCGGTTCCCAGAAACATGAGACTGACACTGTAGCCTGATCGCACAGGCTAAACCTCGGACAGGTGCGAACATTGGCCGCCTTGCCGGCGCGTGGGGCAACAGAGTCAATTGCGCTTTGCCTGTCGCCGCGTACAGTGACACGACTTTCGATTCGCCCGCAGGAGCCCTTCATGTCCGACCGTTACCTCGCCTTCGCCAACTCCCCCACTGGCCGCCGCCTGGTCGGTGCCCTCGGCCTGCCGGCACCGGTGCGCCTGGAGCGCTGGATGGCCGGACGCGTGCGACCGGTGGATGGCGCCCTGTTGCTGGGCGGTGAAGGCGACCTGCTCAAGGCCGTGCTGCCCTTCGCCAACAAGCTCACCGATCAGCTGTTCGCCGCACGCGACGGCCAGCTGGAGCTGCCGCGCTGGACCGCCGAGCACGGCCCGAAACTCAAGGCGCTGGTATTCGACGCCAGCCACCTGACCCGCTTCGAGCAACTGATCGAGCTGCGCGACTTCTTCCAGCCCACCTTCAAGGGCCTGGCCAACAGCCCGCGCGTGGTGGTGCTGGGCCGCGCCCCCGAGTCGCTCAAGGACCCCGTCGCCGCCAGCGTGCAGCGTTCCCTGGAAGGCTTCACCCGCTCGCTGGGCAAGGAAATTCGTCGCGGCGGCAGCGTGCAGCTGCTGTATGTCGGCAAGGGTGGCGATCAGCAGCTGGAAGGTGCGCTGCGCTTCTTCCTCTCGCCCAAGAGCGCCTATGTCTCCGGCCAGGTGCTGCGCCTTGGCGCCTGCGCCGAACAGGTCAGGGACTGGACGCGCCCGCTGGCCGGCAAGAAGGCCCTGGTCACCGGCGCCTCGCGCGGCATCGGCGCCTCCATCGCCGAGGTGCTCGCCCGTGACGGCGCCGAGGTGGTGCTGCTCGACGTGCCACAGGCGGCCGATGCGCTGCAGGCGTTGGCCGCGCGCCTGGGTGGGCGGGCGGTGACCCTGGACATCTGCGCCGAGGACGCGCCGCAGCGCTTGGTCGAGGCGCTGCCCGAGGGCCTGGATATCGTCGTACACAACGCCGGCATCACCCGCGACAAGACCCTGGCGAAGATGAGCGATGCCTTCTGGAACTCGGTGATCGACGTCAACCTCAAGGCGCCGCAGGTGCTGACCCAGGCGCTGCTGGACGCCGACAAGCTGCACGACAACGGCCGCGTGGTGCTGATCGCCTCGATCAGCGGCATCGCCGGCAACATGGGCCAGACCAACTACGCGGTGAGCAAGGCCGGCGTGATCGGCCTGGCCCAGGCCTGGGCGCCGGCGCTGGGCAAGAAGGGCATCAGCATCAATGCCGTGGCACCGGGGTTCATCGAAACGCAGATGACCGCGGCCATTCCGCTGGGCATCCGCGAAGCCGGACGACGGATGAACTCCATGAGCCAGGGCGGCCTGCCGCAGGACGTCGCCGAGGCCGTGGCCTGGTTCGCCCAACCGGGCTCGGGCGCGGTGACCGCGCAGGTGCTGCGCGTGTGTGGGCAGAGTTTGTTGGGGGCTTGATAACGTTACGGTGGTGGGCTGAAGCGGATCGCCGCCCGGCCCACCCTAGGGGCGCATGAGGTAGGGTGCGCCGCGCGCACCGCGGTCATCAGCTGAAGCCGGCAGGGGCGTGGGTGCACATGGCGCACCCTGCCCGGGATCACGCCTTGCCGCGCTTGCGAAACTCCACCGGCGTTTCGCCGACCCAGCGCTTGAACGCGCGGTAGAAGGTGCTCGGCTCGGAAAAGCCGGTGCGCTCGACTATCACTTCGATACGCTCGTCGGTCTTGAGCAGCAGCTCCTTGGCCAGGCGGCAGCGGTAATCGGTGATCAGGTCGTTGAAGCGCACGCCGGCCATGGCCAGGCGCTCACGCAGACGCCGCGCCGGCATGTTCAGGCGGCCGGCTACCTGCTCCAGCGTCGCGCCGCCGTCGACCAGCAGCTCGGCGATCAGCTCGCGCACCTGACGCACCAGATCCAGCCGCTCCACCTCCGCCAGTTGCCGCCGCGCCAGCGACTCATGCATGCGCAGCAGTTCCGGGGCGGCGTGGCGCGAGGCCTTGTTCAGCACAGCGGCATCGAAGACCAGCGCGCAGTCCTCGGCGCCCAGGCGGGCCGGACAGCCATAGGTGGCCTGGTAGCGCTCGGCGGGCGCGCCTTCGGCATGCATGAAGCGCACTTCGCGCGGGCGAAAATCGTTCTCGGTCAGCGCGGCGAACAGACGGATCACCGCGCCGGCCAGCATTTCCGGAAAATGCCGCGGCGTTTCCGCGTCCATGCCCAGGGTCAGCACGGCCACTTCGCCACTCACGTCCAGGCGCGCATTGAGGGTGTCGGAAAGCAGGCGCACATAGCGCAGGGCATGGCGCAGGCCGGCGCCGAAGGTTTCGCTGGAGAGAAACAGATATTCCAGCAGCAGGCCATGGAAAGCCGGCAGGTGCTGGGCCAGGTACAGGCCTACATGCTCCTCGCCACATTCTTCGCTGGCGGCCTTCCAGAACGCCGCCTGCGCCGCATGGGGGAAACGGCCGGCCGGCAGCCCGCCGGGCGGCAGGCCAACGCGCACCAGCACGCGGTCAGGATCGGTTCCGCTGGCACGCAGGGCATCGATTACCGGGCGCATCAGCGCCACATCGTCGGTCAGATCACGCATGATTCCTGCTGTTCTTCTTATTCGTGAGCATTATTCGTGAACCGCGCCATCTTAGGGGCAGCGAGCCGCCGCGCGCAAACCGCGCAGCAGACCGATTGACTGCCCTGCGCACACGCTGGGCAGAACAGCCAATGCCAGCACGGGTCTGAGGGTTAAGCTGCTGCCATCCCTTCGCCAAGGAGTTCGCCAATGGCCATCGACTGGCTCGATCTCGACACCCCACCTGCCCTGCCCGGCCTGTTCCTGCGCGCCGCGCTGCGGCGCAAGGTCACCGGCCGTCAGCTGCCCGACCTGGGCCTGCGCTGCCGCGTGGACATCGATCCGCAGCACCTGGCGCGCTATCGCCAGGTCTGCGGCCTTGCCGAGAGCGCCTATCTGCCGCCGGTGTATCCGCACATCCTCGCCTTCCCATTGCAAATGCAGCTGCTCACCGACCGCCGCTTCCCCTTTCCGCTGCTGGGCCTGGTGCACCTGGAGAACCGCATCCGCGTGCTGCGTCCGCTGGGCGGGCTGGGGCCGTTCCAGGTCAGCGTGCAGGTGAGCGATCTGCAGCCGCACGACAAGGGCGCCACCTTCAGCCTGATCACCCGACTGGAGGACCAGCTCGGCCTGCTCTGGGAAGGCGACAGCCGCATCCTCTGTCGCGCCCTGCGTCTCGAGGGACAGCCGCAACCCCGAGCCGAACAGGAGCCTCTGCCGCTGGCACCACTGGCCGACTGGGCCGTGCCTGCCGATACCGGCCGGCGTTACGCCCGCGTGGCCGGTGACTACAACCCGATCCACCTGTATGCCGTGACGGCAAAGCTGTTCGGTTTCCCCCGCGCCATCGCCCATGGCCTGTGGAACAAGGCCGGCAGCCTGGGCGCGCTGCAGGCGCACCTGCCACTGGCCGGGTACGAGGTGGAGGTGCGCTTCCAGAAACCGGTGCTGCTGCCGACCCATGTCGCCCTGCAGGCCAGCGAGCCGGCCGCAAGCGGGCAGTTCCGCCTGATCGGCGAAAACGATACGCCGCATATGGCCGGGAGCTGGCAGCCGCTGCCTGCCTGACGTAGCCCGGATGCAATCCGGGCTACGGGCCATGCGCTCCCAGCAACGACTTGCGGTCGCCCCCGTTCGGGCCGAAGCTATGCGGCTCGACAGGAGCCGCACCATGAACATCGCTGCACTCACCGCGCGCATGCACGCCATTCGCGATCACAACGACTGGCGTCGTTACCAGAGCCCGAAGAACCTGGCCATGGCCGCCAGCGTGGAAATGGCCGAGCTGGTGGAAATCTTCCAGTGGCTGAGCGAGGAGCAGTCCCGCCAGCTGTCCCCCGAACAGCTCGCCCACGCCGGGCAGGAAGTGGCCGACGTGGTGCTCTACCTCCTGCAGCTGTGCAGCGAGCTGGGCCTCGACATGAACCAGGCCGTGCTCGACAAGCTCGCCGACAACGAACGGCGCTTCCTCAAATGAGCGACCGCCACTTCGACGAACTCGCCACCCGCTTCGCCGAGAAGATCTACGGTGGCGCCAAGGGTGCCATCCGCCTGGCCGTGTTGCAGGCCGACCTGGCCGAAGCGCTGCCGGACCGTCCGCTGCGGGTGCTGGATGTCGGTGCCGGTCTCGGTCACATGAGTCTGTGGCTGGCCGGGCGCGGCCATGACGTCACCCTGGCCGAACCCGCCGAGCCCATGCTCGAAGGGGCGCGCCAGCGCTTCGCCGAGGCCGGGCAGCGCGCCACCTTCATCCAGGCGCCCTGGCAGGAGTTGCTCGGCCGACTCGATCAGCCCTATGACCTGGTGCTGTGCCACGCCGTGCTGGAGTGGCTGGCCGAACCGGGCGCCATCCTGCCGGTGCTGCACCAGCTGACGGCCAAGGGCGGCTGGCTGTCGCTGGCCTTCTACAACAAGGACGCACTGATCTACCGCAACCTGCTCAAGGGGCATTTTCGCAAGCTGCGCAAGGAACGCTTCGCCGGCGAGGGCCAGAGCCTGACCCCGCAACGCCCGCTCGACCCGCGCGAGCTGGCCACGCAACTCGGCGAGCACTGGCAGGTCGAAAGCCGTAGCGGCGTGCGCGTGTTTCACGACTACATGCCGCAGGAATTTCAGGCCAAGGCCGAGCTCATCGACCTGCTGGAAATGGAGCTGGCGCACCGCCGCCACCCCACCTTCGCCGGCCTCGGCCGCTACCTGCACTGGGTCTGCCGGCCCCTTTGAGCGCATTGGACGAAGCCGGCAGCCCGGCGTAGCCTGAAGCCATCGGGGAAGTCGCGCGCGACCACGGAGACGACCATGCGCACCGCCATAACCTTGTTCATCCTGCCGCTGCTGGTGGCCTGCCAGAGCCAGAACCCCTACCAGGCCGAATCGCTGCCGATGCCGCCGGCGCCGCCTGGCGCTGCCAGCACCTTCGACCGCAGCGCCTACCCCGCGCCACCGCGAGACTACGGCCGCTACCGCAGCTGGAGCTGGCTGGACGGCCGCGCCCCCGGCGGCGAGCAGTTGGCAGACAGCGTCAGCGCCGGTCTCGATCAATACGGCCTGCGTCCGGCGCTCAACGGCCCCGGCGACCTGCTGGTCCGCGCCTACATCAGCCAGGAAACCCGTCTGCGTCAGTACCAGGACAACGTCGGCGGCTACTATGGCACCGGCAGCCACTGGGATCGCCGTTACGGCGCCTACGGCAGCGTGCCCATCGTCCGCACCTACGAGCAGAGAGTGGCGGTGGTGCGCATCGAGCTGATCGACCCACGCGACCATCAGGTGGTCTGGTCAGGCAGCGGCGAAGCCGTCGCCGGCAAGGACCAGGCGGCGCAGGCCGATGCCATGCGCGCGGCCATCCGCGCCGCCCTCGACGGCTACCCTCCCTATTGATCGACTGCTTCCGGAGAGCATCATGCGTACCCTGCCCTACCTGCTCCTCGCCCTGCTGCTGAGCGGCTGCGCCAGCGTCAGCCTGGAGCGCGACTTCGACCCCAGCCGCGACTTCGCCGCCTACCGCAGCTGGAGCTGGATGGAGCAGCGGCTGGCCTATCAACCCGACGATGCCCGCCTGAAAAGCGACATCACCGAGGCCCGCATCAGCCAGGCCGTGGCCGAACAGCTCGACCAGCGCGGTCTGCGCCAGGCGGCCGATGGCCAGGGCGACCTGAAGGTGCAGAGCGTGCTGATCGTCGACGAGCGCCAGGACCAGATCACCACCCAGTACGGCGGTGGCTGGGGCGGCTACTGGGGAGGGTATTGGGGCGGCCCGGCCTTCACCGAAACGCGCCGCGTGGACTACAAGGTCGCCACCCTGCAGATCGATCTGTACGACGCCCGCGACGGCAAGCTGGTCTGGCGTGGCAGCGGTGAGCAGGTGATGCGCAGCCAGCCGCCCAGCCCGGCGGAACGCGAACGGGCGATCCGCGAAACCGTCACTCAGGTGCTCTCGCAATATCCACCGCGCTGAACAAGGATCATCCCGCTTGAACGCAAACCTGCAGCACCGCCCGGCCACGGCCGCCGACCTTGGCGAAGTGGTCGGCTTCCCGCAAAACGCCGAGGAACTGTTCTTCTGCTACCCCAAGGCCGTCTGGCCGCTGAACGTCGGCCAGCTCGCCGCCGCCATCGCCGAGCGCCGCGACAGCACCGTGGTCGAACTCGGCGGCAGGATCGCCGGCTTCGCCAACTTCTACCAATGGCAGCATGGCGAATTCTGCGCCCTGGGCAACCTGATGGTGGCGCCCTGGGCACGCGGCCAGGGCGTGGCGCAGTACCTGGTGGAGGTGATGGAAAATCTCGCACGCGAGCGCTACAAGGTGCCGCTGATGAAGGTTTCCTGCTTCAACGCCAATGCCGGCGGCCTGCTGCTCTACAGCCGCCTGGGCTACAACGCCGTCGGCATCGTCGAGCGCCGCGCGCCCGATGGCAGCCGCGTCGCCTTGGTGCAACTGGAAAAGCCTCTGCCGTAACGCCCTTCATCTCGCTTGTCCTTTCTGGAGTTGCCCATGAATCATGTCAGCGGCTGGCTGCTCGCCCTGCCATTCATCGCCGGCGCCGTGCTGCCGCTGCAGGCCGGCATCAACGGCCAGCTTGCCCGCCATCTCGCCAGCGTGCTGGCCGCGGCGTTGATCTCCTTCAGCGTGGGCGGCCTGGCGCTGCTGCTGATGACCCTCAGCCAGCGCGAAATGCCCGGCCTGGGCGCACTGAGGGAACTGAGCTGGTGGCACTGGAGCGGCGGTCTGCTCGGCGCCTTCTTCATCGCCACCGCCGCCTTCGCCGGGCCGCGGGTCGGTGCGCTGCTGTTCATGGTGCTGGTGATCGCCGGCCAGCTGGCCATGGCCATCACCCTCGACCATTTCGGCTGGGCCGGCTTTCGCGAATCGCCGGTGACCCTCGGCAAGGTGGCCGGGCTGCTGCTGATCGTGGCCGGTATCTGGCTGATCCGCCGCGGCTGACGAATGGCGAACAGCTACTGGCAATTAGACATCCTGCGTCTGCGCAAAAGGCGTTATGCTCGAGCAAGCAGTTCCTGTGATCACAAAATATTTTCGGGAGAAGGTGCTGCCCTCGCCTGCGCCGCACCGGAGGCGGCCGTCAGGCAAGGCGGGCCACGACCATGACCGACGCCGAAGTACCGCGCCAGCCCAACACCTTCGCCCTGTGGCGCGAAGTGGACGACACGCGCATCCGCACTCGCCTGGGCGGCTTCTTCTACCTGCTCGCCTGGCTGCTCACCTGGGGTTTCAGCGCCTCGCCCGGCAGCCTGCTGGCCAGCGGTCTGCTCGGCTCCATCCTGTTCGCCGCGCTGCTCACGGCGCGCCTGCTGCATCGTCCGCACGGCCTCGACAGCCCGGTGCAACTGCAGCGCTGGCTGGATCACCACTGGGGGCTGATCCTGCTCACCGCCCTGTGCTGGGGCCAGGCCCACGCCTGGGTGCTGTACCGCAGCGAGTACGACGACTCGGAGCTGATCGCCACCCTGGCCACGGTGGCCTTCAGCACCGCAATGACCTTCAACTTCGCCATGCGCCGCGGCCGTGCACTGTTGGCGCTGGCCCTGCTCTACCTGCCCGGCCTGGCGGTCATGGCGCTGAACTGGCAGAGCATGCACGCCATGCTGATCACCCTGACCTGCTACCTCGGCTATCTGATTCTGGTGCTCGGCCGCAATCACCGGGAATACCGCGCCACCCTGGAGCTGGAGTTGAAACTGCTGGAGCAGCAGAGCCAGCTCGATCTGCTCAGCCGCACCGACAGCCTGACCCAGCTGGGCAACCGCTATCAGTTCAACAACCTGTTCCCCAGCCTGGTGGCCAATGCCCTGCGTCAGGGCGAGCCGCTGTCGCTGGTGCTGCTGGACATCGACTTCTTCAAGAAGGTCAACGATGAGCACGGTCACGCCGGTGGCGACGCCTGTCTGAGTGCCTTCGCCGAACGCATGCGCCAGGTGTTTCGCCGTGACGGCGACGCGCTGTTGCGCCTGGGCGGCGAGGAATTCGGCGTGCTGCTGCCCGGCACCACCCTGGCCCAGGCCCGGGAAATGGCCGAGCGCTTTCGCCAGGAGCTGGAAAGCGAAGGACTGCAACTGGCCGACCAGCGCCTGAAACTGACCACCAGCCTCGGCGTCGGCAGTTTCGACAAACGCCAGGACAGCGATGCCGACGCCTTTTTCAAGCGCGTCGACAGCGCCCTCTACCGAGCCAAGCGCGAAGGCCGCAACCGTCTGGTTGCGGCTGATCACTGAGACCCGCTGATTGCGGATCGCGCGGCACGCCTACCCGGCCGCCGCCGTTCAAAGCCTGAACTTGCCCATCTGTCCGGCCAGGTCATCGGCCAGGCGACGCAGGGTCTGGCAATCCTCGCGGCAGGCTCGCACTTCGCCTGTAGTGGCATGCGCCAGGTCGGCGATGCCCTGCACGTTGCGGTTGATTTCCTCGGTCACCGAGCTCTGCTCCTCGGTCGCCGCCGCTACCTGGGTGTTCATGTCGCTGATGCGCTCGACCTGCTCGGTGATCGCGCCGAGCGACTGCCCGGTACGCTGGCTGGCCTCGACCCCGGTACCGGTCGCCGCCTGCCCCGCGTGCATGGAGCTCACCGCGGTGTCGGCGCCCTGCTTGAGGCGCTGGATCATCTGCTGGATCTCGTCGGTGGAAGCCTGGGTACGGCTGGCCAGGGTGCGCACCTCGTCGGCGACCACGGCGAAACCGCGGCCCATCTCGCCGGCCCGCGCCGCTTCGATGGCGGCGTTGAGCGCCAGCAGATTGGTCTGCTCGGAGATGCCGCGGATCACCGCCAGCACCTGGTCGATGGAGGCGACCTGCTCGGCCAGCTCGGCCACCGCCTCGGCGGCGCTGCCGATATCGGCGGACATCCGCTCGATATGGGCGATGGATTGCCCCACCACCTGGCGGGCGGTCTTCGCCTCGTCACGCGCCGTGTGCGAGGACTGCGCGGCATTGCTGGCGTTGCGCGCGATCTCCTGCACGGTCAGGCCCATCTCGTGCACGGCCGTGGCCACCATATCGGTCATTTCCTGCTGCTGCCCGGCGCGCCCGGCGGTGTTCTCCACCACCTGCGCCACCTGCGCGACCGCCGTGCGCAGGCGTTCGCTGGTGGCCAGCACGTCGCCGATCAGCTCGCGCTGGCTGCCCAGGAAACGATTGAAGCCGCGGGCCAGGTCACCCAGCTCGTCGGCGCGCGACTCATCCAGCCGACGGGTCAGGTCGCCGCCACCGCCGCCGATTTCCACCAGCGCCTGGGTGACCTGGCGAATCGGCCGCACCAGCCCGCGCGCCAGCAATACCACCAGGCCGAGGAACAGCAGCGCCACGGCGACGCCGATCAGGCTGGTCAGCAGCAGCGCCTGACGCGCCTCGGCATAGATCTCCGCCTCCGGCACCTCGCTGACCAGCAGCCAGTCCAGGCTGGCGAACTTCTGCGCCACGGCGAGAAAGGTTTCGCCGTCGCGCTCGAAGCGCACCGCACGGCTGTCGCCAGCCAGCACCTGGCGGCCGGCGTCGGCGCCGAACAGCTCAACGAGCCTGCCGCTGCCGCTCAGCTCCGTGCGCGGGTGCACCTTGACGTTGCCCTGGCTGTCGATCAGAAACACCTGGCCGCGCGTGCCGAAACGGAACTCGCTGATCATCTTCGACATGTCCGCCAGGTTGTAGCCCAGCCCGGACACACCGAGCGTCTTGCCGCCCTGCCTGATGCGCTGATTGATGAACAGCGTGGGCAGGCGCGTGGTCTTGTCGATATCGATCTCCAGCACGCGGTCGCGGTCGCTGTCGACCAGGCGATAGAACCACTGGTTCTCTGCCTGACTGCGGTCGAGGGTGCGCATCAGCCCTTCACCGGTGGTGTAGTTGCCGCTGGCCAGGGCGACGATGGAGGTGGTCATGGCGTTCTGCTGGGCACGCACGCCTTCCAGGTAGCGAGCGAACTCGTCGCGTCGCGCAGCGTCTTCACCGGCGGCCAGCCAGTCCTGCACCAGGCTGTTCTCGGCAATCGAGGCGTTGGCGGTGATCGGTGCGGTGAGCACGCGTTCCAGATCGTTGCGGATCGCCAGCACCCGCGCCGGTAACGCCTCTTCGATCAGGTAGCGCTCGGTCAGACGATTGACCACCGCCGAGTAGATGCCCACGACGATCAGAATACTGGCCAGCAGGGCAGCGCCCATGCTGAGTATCAACTGCCACTGAATACTGCGTTGCCATAGAAGCATAGGGCACTCCAGAAGTTCGCCAGACACATTGGATACAATTGTGTCCACAATATTACAGACAAGACCACGCGCAAACCGTATCGGCGCTCAGGGGCAAGAAATAAGGGGCAATCCGTCGTTTTCAGACGTGCGGTCGGCCCCGGTCATTCACGGCAGCAGGTCCTGATCGGCCAGCAATCCCGCGGGCGGCTCATCGGGAAACCAGCGCAGATGGATGCGCGCGAAGCTGCCGTCGTGCTTCATCGCGTCGAGTTCCGCCTGCCAGCGCTGCACCAGCACCGGGTCGGTGCCGAGGGAGAAGGCGATATAGCTGCTGGTGCGCATGAAGGTATGCACATGTTGCAGGGCATCCGGCGCCGCGCCCACCTCCTGCAGCAGGCCCGGCAGCAACTGGTCCTCGTAGACCATCAGAGGCACCCGCCCCAGCAGGGTCATGCGCACCATTTCGTGGGGTTTCGGCACCAGCTCCAGGTTGCTGAACCCCAGCCGCACCAGCACCTGATGCGAATACCAGTCACGCGGCACGGCGATGCGCCCCAGTTGCCGGGCCTCTTCCAGACTGGTGACCGGCAGCGCCTCGCCACTGCGGGCGTACAGACTGGTGCGGGTACTGATGATCGGCCCGACCCAGCGGAACAGCGTCTCGCGCTCGGGGGTGCGCACCGTCACGAACAGGCCGACGTCGGGCTGGGTGGTCGCCATCCGGTAGCCGCGCGCCCAGGGCACGCTGAGAATCTGCGCGCGGCTGTCGGTGCGCTGCAGCAGCTCCCGGACCACCTCGACGGCCATGCCGTCAGGCTCACCGGCCTGGCTGAAGTTGATGGGCGGATTCTCTTCCGTATAGAGCACCAGCTCCGTCGCCGAGAGTTCGGCACAAAGCAGCGACAACAGCAGCAGGCGCAACAACCCAGTCATCGCTCGTATCACCCGTGCGAACTCTGCCTGCTGAGTTTAGCCAGCAAAACGCCATCTGGGGTGGCCGCTCAACGCGTCACCTCGAACTGCACACGGGCGGTCTGACCCGCCTCGTCGAGCACGCTGAGCTGATGCTGCCCGGGTTCGAAGGCATGACTGAAAGGTGCATCCATCGCGCTGTCGCCCAGCGGCCGACCGTCGACGAACCACCAGCGCCGGCCGCTGCCGCCCAGGGCG
>NZ_JAODYT010000039.1:0-42450 GCF_029834875.1 Pseudomonas sp. GD04158
CCAGTGCCCGCGGCAAGCTGCCGTGGCCGGTCGATGGCCGATTGGTAGCACGCTACGGAACCCCGCGCGGCGGCGACGCTCGTACTAAATGGGATGGCGTCCTGATCGGCGCCCCCGCCGGCAGCCAGGTGCGCGCCGTGCATGGTGGGCGCGTGGTCTTCGCCGACTGGTTGCGTGGCGCCGGTCTGTTGGTCATTCTCGATCATGGCAACGGTTACCTGAGCCTGTATGGCCACAACCAGAGCCTGCTGAAGAATGCGGGCGACCTGGTCAAGGCAGGGGAACCCATTGCCACCGTCGGCAGTAGCGGCGGTCAGGACAGCTCGGCGCTGTACTTCGCCATTCGCCAGAACGGTCGCCCGAGTGATCCGGCACAGTGGTGCCGCGCGCAGGGATAATCAGGCTGCAGCCTGGTGGCGCTTCATTTACCTAGGAGTTGTCTTCATGTCTTATCGCTTCCGCCCCACCTGCCTGGCCCTGGCCCTCGGGCTGCTGCTCGGCGTTCCAGCCCTGCACGCGGCCGAGCCTGCCCCCGCGCCGGCAGCGGCGGCGAGCGGCAAGGCACCGCTGCCGCTGGATGATCTGCGCACCTTCGCCGAGGTGATGGACCGCATCAAGGCCGCCTATGTCGAGCCGGTCAGCGACAAGACCCTGCTGGAGAATGCCATCAAGGGCATGCTCAGCAACCTCGACCCGCATTCGGCCTACCTGGAGCCGGAGGCCTTCCTCGAGCTGCAGGAGAGCACCAGCGGCGAGTTCGGCGGGCTGGGCATCGAGGTCGGCATGGAGGATGGCTTCGTCAAGGTGGTCTCGCCGATCGATGACACCCCGGCGTCCAAGGCCGGCATCCAGCCCGGCGACCTGATCGTCAAGATCGACGGCCAGCCGACCAAGGGCCTGTCGATGATGGAGGCCGTGGACAAGATGCGCGGCAAGGCCGGCAGCAAGATCGAGCTGACCCTGGTACGCGACGGCGGCCGCCCGTTCGACCTGACCCTGACCCGCGCGGTGATCAAGGTACGCAGCGTCAAGAGCCAGATGCTCGAGGACGGCTACGGCTACCTGCGCATCTCGCAGTTCCAGGTCAACACCGGCGAGGAAGTCGGCAAGGCGCTGACCAAGCTGCGCCAGGAGAACGGCAACAAGAAGCTGCGCGGCCTGGTGATGGATCTGCGCAACAACCCCGGCGGCGTGCTGCAGGCGGCGGTGGAAGTCACCGATCACTTCCTCAAGAGCGGCCTGATCGTCTACACCGAGGGCCGCCTGGCCAACTCCGAGCTGCGCTTCAATGCCGACCCGGCCGACGCCAGCGAGGGCGTGCCGCTGGTGGTGCTGATCAATGGCGGCAGCGCCTCGGCTTCGGAAATCGTCGCCGGCGCCCTGCAGGACCACAAGCGCGCGGTGCTGATGGGCACCGACAGTTTCGGCAAGGGCTCGGTGCAGACCGTGCTGCCGCTGAACAACGACCGCGCCCTGAAGCTGACCACTGCGCTGTACTTCACCCCCAACGGCCGCTCGATCCAGGCCCAGGGCATCGTCCCCGACATCGAAGTGGCGCGCGCCAAGGTGACTCGCGAACAGGATATCGAGGGCGTCAAGGAAGCCGATCTGCAACGTCACCTGGGCAACGGCAACGGCGGCGCCGATCGCCCGAGCAAGGCCGCGCAGGCCGCTCGCGCCGAACGCCCGCAGGACGACGACTACCAGCTGAGCCAGGCGCTCAACCTGCTCAAGGGCCTGAGCGTCACCCGCGGCAACTGAGGCCGTATGGCGCAACGAAAAAGCCCGGGCAACTGTCCGGGCTTTTTCTTGGCTTAGGGCGCTCGCAAACCCCGTAGGGTGCGCCATGCGCACCGGCTATGAGGCTGCTCCGGCCTAGGGTGCGCAGGCCCCTGGGCCGTGCGCACCGACCAGAATTACAGGTAATTCTCGGTGATATCGTCGATATAGCCTTCGGCACGCATCTCGTTCAGCGCCTTCTGCAGACGCTCGACGACCTCGTCCGGAGTGTCCTTGTTCAGCGCCAGATACAGCTCGGCATCGTTGAAGCGCAGTACGGTATTGAGGCCGCTGACCTCTTCCTGCTTGGCCAGGTAACGGCCGACCGGGTCGGTGGTGGCCCACAGGTCGATCTGCCCGCGCACCAGCTTCTTCACGTTCTCCTGATCACGCAGGGCATTGATCGGCTGCAGGCCCTGGCTTTCCAGATGCTGGCTGACCGCATCG
Source organism: Pseudomonas sp. GD04158 (assembly GCF_029834875.1). Lineage (NCBI taxonomy): Bacteria > Pseudomonadati > Pseudomonadota > Gammaproteobacteria > Pseudomonadales > Pseudomonadaceae > Pseudomonas > Pseudomonas sp. GD04158. Next base: position 2,227 of record NZ_JAODYT010000039.1, read on the forward strand.
TTCTTGTAGGCGCCGATGCGGTACTGGGCGGCGTCCTGCAGGCTCGACACCTTGATGTCGTTGCCCGGCGCCGCAAGCAGCACCCAACCGGTCTTGGCCAGCGGGCCGACCCACTTGAACAGCGGCTGACGCTCGGGCGTGTAGGTGGTGGAGAACAGGCCGTAGTTGGGCTTGTCCAGGGTCAGGCGGTACAGGCGATCCCAGGGAAAGCGCAGGGTCAGGGTGTAGTCGATGCCGGCACGCTTGAACATCTCGCGCACGATGTCGGCGCTGATGCCGTCGATGCCGTCGTCGCGGGCGAAGTTCTTGTCGTCCACCGCCATGTTGAAGGGCGGGAAATTCTCGGTCAGCAGCACCACCTTGTAATCCGCCGGCAGCTGCGCGTGGGCGAAGCCGGTGGCGAGAAACAGGGCGACAAACAGGCTTTTCTTCAGAGTATTCAGCATAAGACGTTCCGCTCGCGTGATTTGTGGTTATGGCTAGCGACATCCGTGCATGGCCCCCGAGGCCGGGTCGCCGGGCTCGCAGACTCTGCCATTCCTTGGCAAGCGGCCGGCTCATGGCCGGCCGCATATTCGGTGCTTACAAGTAGCTGTTGAGAATATCGTCGACGAAGCCTTCGCTGCGCATCTGGTCGAGGGCTGCCTGCAGTCTGGCGACAATCTCGTCGGGCACGTCCCTGTTCAGCGCCAGGTACAGCTCGGCGCTGTCGAAACGCAGCACCGTGCGCAGGCCGGAAATGCCCTCCTGCTTGGCCAGGTAGCGACCCGCGGGATCACCGGTGGCCCAGAGGTCGATCTGGCCGGCCACCAGCTTCCTGGCGTTTTCCTGGTCACGCAACGAGGCGCTGTGCTCGACGCCCTTCTCGGTCAGGTATTCGGAGATGGCATCGCCCTTGTAGGCGCCGATGCGGTATTGCTTGGCCTCGTCCAGGCTGGCGAGGTTGATGGGATTGTCGCCCTTGGCCAGCAGCACCCAGTCATCCGGCCCGATCGGGCCGACCCACTTGAACAGCTGCTCACGCTCCGGCAGACGAGCCGTAACGAAGACTCCGTAGCCCGGTTTCTCCAGCGCCAGCTTGTAGATGCGATCCCAGGGAAAACGCAGCGTCAGGTTGTACTTGACCCCGGCACGCTTGAACATCTCCTTGACGATGTCCACGGCGATGCCGTCGATGCTGTCTTCCTGGGCGAAGTTCTTGCCATTGATCGCCATGTTGTACGGCGGGAAGTTCTCGGTCAGCAGGACCACGCTGTAGTTCGGATCCACTTCGGCGCGCGCAGCACCGGTCAGCACCACAAGGGTGCCGCCTAGCGCGAGTAGCAGGCGTTTGAACATGGCATTTTCTCTTTCTAGGTGTAGCAGACGCCATCAGCATAACCGCCGAGCCCTCCCCGGCCCAGCGATTACTGGCAGTGTGCCTCAGTAACGCGCTTCGATGTTCTTCAGCGCACCCTCGGCACGCAATGCATCCAGCGCAGCCTGCAACTTCTGCACCACCTCATCGGGCGTTTGCAGGTTGAGGGCCAGATAGAGTTCGGCCGTATGCAGGTGCTGCACGACCCTGAGGTTCTCCATGCCTTCCTGACGCGCCACGAAACGACCAGCCTGATTGGAGGTTACCCACAGGTCGATCTGCCCACGCTCCAGCTTGCGGACGTTCTCGGTGTCACGCAGCGCGGTCTGCACCTCCAGGCCTCTGTCCAGGAGGAACTGGGTCTTGGCGTCGCCCTTGTAGCCACCGATCCGGTAACGGCGCGCGTCCTCGATGCTGGCCAGCTGGATCGGGCTGTCGCCCTTGGCGAACAGCACCCATTCGTTCCTGGCGATGGGCCCGACCCATTTGAACAGGCCCTCGCGCTCCGCCGTGCGTGCGGTGGAGAACAGGCCGTAACCGACATCGTCCAGCGTCTGCTGATACACGCGCTGCCAGGGGAAACGCAGGATCTGCTGACACTCCATCTCGGCGCGCTCGCACACCGCACGCAAGATGTCGGAGCTGATGCCGGTCACACCATCGTCGCGGGCGTAGTTGGTGCCGGATATCGACATGTTGAAGGGGGGCAGATTCTCCGTGAGCAGCACCAGCGGCTCGGCGCGCGCCAGGCTGAGGCCACACGACAGGGCCAGGACGGTCAAGAATCGAATGAGGAACATGGGGACTCCGTGTCGGAAAGATCGGCAGGCAATAGCCGTCTGCGAAATGCAGGGCTATAAGTTTTGGGAATGATGGGCAATGTTAGCCGGATCGCTGGCACTTTGCCGTCGACTCGCCCGCAGCTTTTGTTACTGAGGATGGCGAGCAGGCCGGCTCGGCGCTCGCTCGAGCGCCGCTGCGGACCACGGCCGCGGTCCGAACAGGCAGCCCTCTAACGCACCACGATGCCACGGCTGGCCAGATAAGCCTTGGCTTCCGGCACGGTGTACTCGCCGAAGTGGAAGATGCTCGCGGCCAGCACGGCATCGGCCTTGCCTTCGAGGATGCCGTCGGCCAGGTGCTGCAGGTTGCCGACGCCGCCGGAGGCGATCACCGGCACGCGCACGGCCTCGCTGATGGCGCGGGTCACGCCCAGGTCGTAGCCGCTCTTCACCCCGTCCTGATCCATGCTGGTGAGCAGGATCTCGCCGGCGCCGAGGCCTTCCATCTTGCGCGCCCACTCCACGGCATCCAGGCCGGTCGGCTTGCGTCCGCCGTGGGTGAAGATTTCCCAGCGGCCCGGCTCGCCAGGTGCAGACACGCGCTTGGCGTCGATGGCTACGACGATGCACTGCGAGCCGAAACGCGCGGCAGCCTCGCCGACGAACTCGGGGTTGAACACCGCGGCGGTGTTGATCGATACCTTGTCGGCGCCGGCATTGAGCAGGTTGCGAATGTCCTGCACGGTACGTACGCCGCCACCGACGGTGAGCGGGATGAACACCTGGCTGGCCATGCGCTCGACGGTGTGCAGGGTGGTGTCACGACCGTCGACGCTGGCGGTGATGTCGAGGAAGGTGATCTCGTCGGCGCCCTGCTCATCGTAGCGGCGAGCGATCTCCACCGGGTCACCGGCATCGCGGATGTTCTCGAACTTGACGCCCTTGACCACGCGGCCGTTGTCCACGTCGAGGCAAGGAATGATGCGTTTGGCCAGTGCCATGTCGACTTCTCTCGTAGGGTGCGCCGCGCGCACCGATAAACCGTCAGCGGTGCGCGCCGCGCACCCTACCCATTAACCCTTGAAGCTGTCGCAGAAGGCCTGGGCCTCGGCCACATCCAGGGTGCCTTCGTAGATGGCGCGGCCGGTGATGGCGCCGATGATGCCCGGCGAACGCGCCAGCAGCAGCTTCTCGATATCGCCGAGGTTGTGGATGCCGCCGGAGGCGATCACCGGAATCTTGCTGGCGGCAGCCAGCGCAGCGGTTGCTTCGACGTTGCAGCCCTGCATCATGCCGTCTTTGGCGATGTCGGTATAAACGATGGCAGACACCCCATCGGCTTCGAAGCGCTTGGCCAGATCGGTGGCCTGCACGCTTGAGACTTCCGCCCAGCCGTCGGTGGCGACGAAACCGTCCTTGGCGTCCAGGCCGACGATGACCTTGCCGGGGAAGGCCTTGCACGCCTCGGTGACGAACTCCGGCTCTTTCACCGCCTTGGTGCCGATGATCACGTAGCTGACACCGGCGCGCACGTAGTGCTCGATGGTCTCCAGGGTACGGATGCCGCCGCCTATCTGGATCGGCAGGTTCGGGTAGCGCTTGGCGATGGCGGTGACCACTTCACCGTTGACCGGCTGACCTTCGAAGGCGCCGTTCAGGTCGACCAGATGCAGACGACGGCAGCCACCCTCGACCCACTTGGCGGCCATGCTCACCGGGTCATCGGAAAATACCGTGGAGTCTTCCATGCGGCCCTGACGCAGACGCACGCAGGCGCCGTCCTTCAGATCGATAGCGGGGATAATCAGCATCGGTTGAACCTGCTCAAGTTTGAATTCGGTAAGACGCTCAGCTCTTCTCGAGCGCCCAGAGGTCGCTCTCGATGCTTTCGAACCTGTCCTTCAGGTGCGCCTGCACGTCGAGAATCGCCTTGTTGTAGTAGTGCGGCGCCAGCTCGCGGGTGATCTGGTCGAGGATTTCCTGCACTTCGAAGGTGCCCAGTTGCAGCTCGAAACGCTCATCGAGAAAGCGCTTCAGCATCAGCCGCGCGGCCTGCTCCTGGGCAGGCTCGAGCGCGAGACCGGGAACCTTGCTGCGGGCCATTACCAGCGGCCATCCCAGGCGGCGAAGTTCTGCAGAAGCTGCAGGCCGTGGGTGTGGCTCTTCTCCGGGTGGAACTGCACGGCGAAGCGCGAGCCCTCGGCCAATGCCGCGGCGAAGTCCTTGCCGTAGTGGCCGCGACCGACCACCTGCTGCGGCTTGCCGGCCTCGATGTAATAGCTGTGCACGAAGTAGAAGCGCGCATTGTCCGGGATGTCGTGCCACAGCGGGTGCTTGACCGCCTGACTGACCTCGTTCCAGCCCATGTGCGGCACCTTGAGGCGCTCGCCGTCCTCGTTCAGGTCCTTGCCGAAGAAGCGTACCTGGCCGGGGAACAGGCCGATGCAGTCGACGCCGTCGTTCTCCTCGCTGCGCTCGAGCAGCGCCTGCATGCCGACGCAGATGCCGAGGAACGGACGGTCGGCGCTGACTTCACGCACCAGCTCGTCGAAGCCCAGACGCCTGATCTCGGCCATGCAGTCGCGGATCGCGCCGACGCCGGGGAACACCACGCGGTCGGCCTCGCGGATCACCTTGGCGTCGGACGTCACCAGCACGCGGCCGGCGCCGACGTGTTCCAGCGCCTTGGCCACCGAGTGCAGGTTGCCCATGCCATAGTCGATTACGGCTACCGTCTGCATTTACAGACAGCCCTTGGTCGACGGCATCTGCCCGGCCATGCGCGGGTCCAGTTCCACCGCCATGCGCAGCGCACGGCCGAAGGCCTTGAACACGGTCTCGATCTGGTGGTGGGTGTTGTGCCCGCGCAGGTTGTCGATGTGCAGCGACACCAGCGCGTGGTTGACGAAGCCCTGGAAGAATTCCTGGAACAGGTCGACGTCGAAGTTGCCGACCACGGCGCGGGTGAACGGCACATGCATCTGCAGGCCGGGGCGACCGGAGAAGTCGATCACCACGCGCGACAGCGCTTCGTCCAGCGGTACGTAGGAATGGCCGTAGCGGGTCATGCCCTTCTTGTCGCCGACGGCCTTGGCGAAGGCCTGGCCGAGGGTGATGCCGACGTCCTCGACGGTGTGGTGGTCGTCGATATGCAGATCGCCCTTGCACTCGATATCGAGGTCGATCAGGCCATGACGGGCGATCTGGTCGAGCATATGCTCGAGAAACGGCACGCCAATGTCGAATTTGGCCTTGCCGGTGCCATCCAGGTTGATCGAGACCTTGACCTGGGTCTCCAAGGTGTTGCGCTCGACGAATGCCGTACGTTCGGCCATCACCAGCTCCACGAATTGCCAACGGAAAAAGGCCAGCATTATAGGCGCGCCGGGGCCGCAACGGCTACCGGCGATGGTCGGATGAAGCGCGCAGACCGACATACCCTTTCCCGAGAGCGCAACGTGGCTCTTGCTATGCTCCCGCCAACCAGCAAACACACCGATAGAGCCATGCACGAAGTCGATACCCTGATCATTGGCGCCGGCGTCCTCGGCCTGGCCTGCGCCGCCCGCCTGGGCAAACCCGATACGCTGATTCTGGAGGCGGAAGGGTTGATCGGCAGTCACACCTCCAGCCGCAACTCCGAAGTCATTCACGCCGGCCTCTATTACCCGCCCGGCTCGCTCAAGGCCGAGCTGTGCCTGGAGGGCCGCGAACGCCTGTACGCCTGGTGCAACCAGCACGGCGTGGCGCATCGGCGGATCGGCAAGCTACTGGTGGCGGTGCAGGAGAGCGAAATCGGCAAGCTCGAGGCGCTGGCCGGCAACGCCGAGGCCTGCGGCGTAACGGATCTGCAGCAGATCGACCAGCCACGCCTGCATGAGCTCGAACCGGCCCTGCGCGGCGTACGCGCCCTGCTCTCGCCGAGCACCGGCATCATCGACAGCCATGCCCATCTGCAGTCGCTGCTGGCGGTGGCGGAGAGCCGCGGCGCACAACTGGTGCTGCACAGCCGCGTCGAACGCCTGCAGCGCGACGGCGACACTTGGATCGCCAGCGGCCACAGTGCGGGCGAGGCCTTCTCCCTGCGCGCACAACGGGTGGTCAATGCCGGCGGCCCCTTCGCCCAGGGACTGGCCAGCACCATCGAAGGCCTGCCGCTGCCGCCGCTACATCTGTGCCAGGGTCGCTACTTCAGCTACAGCGGGCGTTCGCCGTTCTCCCGACTGATCTATCCGATGCCGGAGGCCAATACGGCCGGCCTGGGCATCCATGCCACGCTCGATCTGGCCGGGCAACTGCGCTTCGGCCCGGACGTGCGCTGGCTGGAAACCCTCGACTACCAGGTCGACGATAAGCTGCGCGCGCCCTTCGCCGCCGCCATCGCCCGCTACTTCCCGGCACTCGATGCGACCCGCCTGCAACCCGGCTATGCCGGCGTGCGCGCCAAGCTCAGCGGGCCCGGGGAACCGGCTGCCGACTTCCTGATCCAAACCCCTGCCGATCACCGCCTGCCCGGCCTGGTCAACCTGTTCGGCATCGAATCGCCAGGACTCACCGCCAGTCTGGCCATCGCCGAGCGGGTCGCCAGGGCTCTGTAAGGCTATACTCGGCGCCCATCAGAGACGGTCGCGCCCCCCTCGGCCGCCCGCAATTTTCGTTATCGAAACAAGGACTCGTCCATGAAAGCGCTCGGCAAGATCCTGGGCCTCTTCCTTCTCGGCTTGCTGCTGATCGTAGTGGCGCTGCTGTTCGCTCTGACTCATCTGTTCGACCCCAACGACTACAAGGACGAGATCCGCCAGATCGCCCGCGACAAGGCCAACCTCGAGCTGCAGCTCAGGGGCGATATCGGCTGGAGCCTGTTCCCCTGGCTGGGCCTGGAACTGACCGACGCCACCCTGGCCAGTGCCGACACCCCGGACAAGCCCTTCGCCGACCTGCGCATGATCGGCCTGTCGGTGCGCGTGATGCCGCTGCTGCGCAAGGAAGTGCAGATGAGCGACATCCGCGTCGACGGCCTCAACCTCAACCTGCAGCGCGACGACAAGGGCCGCGGCAACTGGGAAGGCGTCGGCCGCCCGGCCCAGGCCAGCGCCACGCAACCCGCGCCCAGCGAACCCGCACCGAGTGACGATGCGCCGCCGAGCCAGCCGAGCGAAAAGCCGGCCGGCCAGCCGGTCAAGCTGGATATCGACAGCCTGACCCTGAGCAACTCGCGCATCGACTACAGCGACGCGCAGAAGGGCCAGCAATTCACCCTGGAGAACATCGAGCTGAAAACCGGCGCCATCCGCGAAGGCGCCAGCATTCCGGTCAAGTTCAGCGCCTTCTTCGGCACCAACCAACCGGTGCTGCGCGCGCGCAGCGAGGTCGAAGGCCAGTTGCGCTTCGACCGCGTGCTCAAGCGCTACCAGTTCGAAGACCTCAAGCTGGCCGGCGAAGCCTCCGGTGAGCCGCTCAAGGGCAAGACCCTGAACTTCTCTGCCCAGGGCCAGCTGCTGGTCGACCTGGCCGCGAATATCGCCGAATGGAACGGCCTCAAGCTTTCCGCCAACCAGCTGCGCGCGCTCGGCGAGATCAAGGCGCGCGAACTGGACAAGGACGCCAAGCTTTCCGGCGGCCTGTCCATCGCCCCGCTCAACCTGCGCGAATTCCTCGAAGGCGTCGGCGTCGAACTGCCGCCCATGCAGGCCGCCAACAGCCTCAGCCAGTTCGAACTGGCCAGCCGCCTGAACGGCTCGAGCAAGGGCATGATGCTCGAGGAGCTCAACCTCAAGCTCGACGGCAGCACCTTCACCGGCAAGCTGGGCGTGACCGACTTCGCCAGGCAGGCGCTGCGCGCCGACCTCAAGGGCGACAAGCTCGACCTGAACCGCTATCTGCCGCCGAAAGCCCAGGACAGTGCCGGAGCCGCACGCAAGGCCGAGGTCAAGGAAAGCATCGCCGGCGCCGGCAAGGACGGCACCACCCCGCTGCCCAATGCCCCGACCCAGCAGGCCTGGAGCAGCGAGAAAGTGCTGCCGGTGGATCAGCTGCGCAAGCTCGATCTGCAACTGGCACTGAACCTGGGCCAGCTCAGCTATGAAAAGCACCAGTTCAGCGACATCAACCTCAAGGCCAACGGCCGCGGCGGCCTGATCACGGTGGAAGAGCTGCGCGGCAAGCTGCAGGGCGGCAGCTTCGTCAGCGGCGGGCGCATCGATGTGCGTCAGGCCGAGCCGATGCTGAGCCTGGAACAGCGCTTCAGCCGCATGCCGCTGGAGCCGCTGCTGAAGAAGGACGACCAACCCTCGCCGATCAAGGGCCAGCTCGACCTGGATGCCAAGTTCAACACCCGCGGCAACAGCCAGAAAGCCTGGGTCGAGGCGCTCAACGGCAACGCCAGCTTCGTCCTCAACGACGGCGTGCTGGTCGACGCCAACCTCGAGCAGCAGCTGTGCCGCGGCATCGCCACCCTCAATCGCAAGGCGCTGAGCAACCCGCCGAGCGGCAAGGACACCCCCTTCCGCGAGCTCAAGGGCAGCCTCAGCGTGCGCGACGGCGTTGCCCACAACCCGGACCTCAAGGCCCAGGTGCCGGGCCTGGCGGTCAGCGGCAATGGCGATCTCGACCTGCGCGTGCTCGGTCTCGACTACAAGGTCGGCATCACCCTGCAGGGCGACCAGCGCGAGATGCCGGACCCGGCCTGCCAGGTCAACGAGCGCTACGTCGGCATCGAATGGCCGCTGCGCTGCCGCGGTCCGCTGGAGCTGGGCGCCAAGGCCTGCCGCCTGGATCAGGACGGTCTCGGCAAGATCGCCGCACGCCTGGCCGGCAACAAGCTGACCGAGAAGCTGGAAGAGAAGCTCGGCGACAAGGTCAGCCCGGATCTGAAAGACGCACTCAAGGGCCTGTTCAATCGATGAGTCCGGAGCAGTTCAACAGCGCCGTGCTGGCCTGGTACGACCAGCACGGGCGCAAGGATCTGCCCTGGCAGCAGAACATCACCCCGTATCGTGTCTGGGTTTCGGAAATCATGCTGCAGCAGACCCAGGTCAGCACCGTGCTCGGCTACTTCGACCGTTTTATGGCTGCATTGCCGACCGTGAAGGACCTGGCCGAAGCGCCCGAGGATGAAGTGCTGCACCTGTGGACCGGCCTGGGCTACTACACCCGCGCGCGCAACCTGCAGAAGACCGCGCAAATCATCATGCGCGAGCACGGCGGCGAGTTCCCCCGCAGCGTCGAGGCGCTGGCCGAGCTGCCCGGCATCGGCCGCTCCACCGCCGGCGCCATCGCCAGCCTGAGCATGGGCGTACGTGCGCCGATCCTCGACGGCAACGTCAAGCGCGTGCTGGCACGCTACGTGGCGCAAGAGGGCTATCCCGGCGAACCGAAGGTGGCCAAGCAGCTGTGGGACATCGCCGAGCGCCTCACGCCGCACGAACGGGTCGGCCACTACACCCAGGCGATGATGGACCTCGGCGCCACCCTCTGCACCCGCAGCAAACCCACCTGCCTGCTGTGCCCGGTGCGCAGCGGCTGCCAGGCGCACCTGCTCGGCCTGGAAATCCGCTACCCGGTGTCCAAGCCGCGCAAGACGCTGCCGCAGAAGCGCACCCTGATGCCGCTGCTGGTCAACGCCGCCGGCGACATCCTGCTCTATCGCCGCCCCTCCACCGGGCTGTGGGGTGGGCTGTGGAGCCTGCCGGAACTGGACGACCTCGAGCAGCTCGCCGACCTCGGTCAGCAGCAACAGCTCGAGCTTGGCGAGCGCCAAGAGCTGGAAGGCCTGACCCACACCTTCAGCCACTTCCAGCTGGCCATCGAACCCTGGCTGGTGCGGGTGACCGAGCAGCCGAGCCGCGTGGCCGCGGGCGACTGGCTCTGGTATAACCTCGCCACCCCGCCGCGCCTGGGCCTCGCCGCCCCGGTGAAGAAGCTGCTCAAACGCGCGGCGCAAGCCATTACCGCTGGAGAACCGACATGACCCGCACCGTGCTGTGCCGCAAATACAAACAGGAACTGCCCGGCCTGGATCGCGCGCCCTACCCCGGCCCGAAAGGCGAGGACATCTTCGCCAACGTTTCCAGGCAGGCCTGGGACGAGTGGCAGAAGCACCAGACCATGCTGATCAACGAGCGTCGCCTGAACATGATGAACGCCGAGGACCGCAAGTTCCTGCAGACCGAGATGGACAAGTTCCTCTCCGGCGAGGAATACGCCCAGGCCGAAGGCTACGTGCCGCCGAGCGAGTAAGAGGTAGGGTGCACGGCTTCAAGTAGGGTGCGCCATGCGCACCAGCCGTCGGCTCTCGATAGCAGTGCGCACGGCGCACCCTCCCCCTCACGAACCTAAGCGCCCGAAATAATTAAATATTTTTCAAACCCGCGCTTGACACTGATCCCTCAAATCCGTCTAATAGCGCCCCGTTGGCCCAGGTAGCTCAGTTGGTAGAGCAGGGGATTGAAAATCCCCGTGTCGGCGGTTCGATTCCGTCCCTGGGCACCATGAATAGCAAACGAAGAGCCTCAGCCATGCGCTGGGGCTTTTTGCTTTCCGCCTCCGGCAATTTGTCCGTGCCATTATTTCGCCTGCGCGACAAGCAACTGCAGCCAGGCGACACCCGCGACCCAGAGACCCTCTATCGCCCGGCAAACGGCTTGGCGGTCACGGAAACGCTATGCTAGCTTGGCCGCCAGCCAGGACGGCCCGCAGCACGCCGGAGCGCTTTCGAAGAAGAAGAGGATCACACCCCATGGCCGAGGCGACGCCCGCGCTGGAAATCCGCAACCTGCACAAACGCTACGGCGACCTCGAAGTGCTCAAGGGCATTTCCCTGACGGCCAAAGACGGCGACGTCATCTCCATTCTCGGCTCTTCCGGCTCCGGCAAGTCCACCTTCCTGCGCTGCATCAACCTGCTGGAAAACCCGCATCAGGGGCAGATCTTCGTCGCCGGCGAGGAGCTCAAGCTCAGGGCCGCGAAGAACGGCGACCTGGTCGCCGCCGACAACAAGCAGATCAACCGCCTGCGCAGCGAAATCGGCTTCGTCTTCCAGAATTTCAATCTGTGGCCGCACATGAGCGTGCTCGACAACATCATCGAGGCGCCGCGCCGCGTGCTCGGCCAGAGCAAGGCCGAAGCCATCGAGGTGGCCGAAGCGCTGCTGGCCAAGGTCGGCATCGCCGACAAGCGTCACGTCTACCCCAACCAGCTGTCCGGCGGCCAGCAGCAGCGTGCGGCCATCGCCCGTACCCTGGCCATGCAGCCGAAGGTGATCCTGTTCGACGAGCCCACCTCGGCGCTGGACCCGGAGATGGTACAAGAAGTGCTTAACGTGATCCGCGCGCTTGCCGATGAAGGTCGCACCATGCTGCTGGTCACCCATGAAATGAGTTTTGCCCGCCAGGTGTCCAGCGAGGTGGTGTTCCTCCACCAGGGCCTGGTCGAGGAACAGGGGCCACCCGCCCAGGTGTTTGACAACCCGCAATCGGCACGCTGTAAACAATTCATGTCCAGCAATCGCTAACACGGAGCAACATGCATGCAGAACTATAAGAAGATCCTGCTGGCCGCGGCCGCTACCCTGGCTTTCGGCACCAGCGCTGTCGCCGCCGACAAACTCAAACTCGGCACCGAAGGCGCCTACCCGCCCTTCAACCTGATCGACGCCAGCGGCAAGGTCACCGGCTTCGACGTGGAAATCGGCCAGGCGCTGTGCGCCAAGATGCAGGCCGAATGCGAAGTGGTCACCTCCGACTGGGACGGCATCATCCCCGCCCTCAACGCCAAGAAGTTCGACTTCCTGATCGCCTCCATGTCGATCACCGAAGAGCGTCAGGCCGCGGTCGATTTCACCGAGCCCTACTACACCAACAAGCTGCAGTTCATCGCGCCGAAGTCGGCCGAATTCAAGACCGATGAAGCCAGCCTCAAGGGCAAGGTGATCGGTGCGCAGCGCGCCACCATCGCCGGCACCTGGCTGGAAGACAACCTGGGCAAGGTGGTCGACATCAAGCTGTACGACACCCAGGAAAACGCCTACCTCGATCTGGCCTCCGGCCGTCTCGACGGCGTGCTGGCCGACACCTTTGTCAACTGGGAATGGCTCAAGAGCGACGCCGGCAAGAACTTCGAGTTCAAGGGCGACCCGGTATTCGACAACGACAAGATCGGCATCGCCGTACGCAAGGGCGACCCGCTGCGCGAGAAGCTGAACACCGCTCTGCAGGCCATCATCGAAGACGGCACCTACAAGCAGATCAACGACAAGTACTTCCCGTTCAGCATCTACTGATGACCTGAAGGCATTGCGCCGCCCACTCGGCGGCGCAGTCGCCCGAGCCCTCCGATGATCTTCGAACTCCACGGATTCGGCCCCGCCCTGGCGGCCGGCACCCTGATGACCATCAAACTGGCGCTTTCCGCGCTGGCGGTGGGTCTGGTGCTCGGTCTGCTCGGCGCGCTGGCCAAGACTTCGCCGTACAAGCCGCTGCAGTGGCTCGGCGGCAGCTATTCCACCATCGTGCGCGGCGTGCCCGAACTGCTCTGGGTGCTGCTGATCTATTTCGGCACGGTCGGCCTGATGCGCAGCCTGGCCGACCTGCTCGGCGTCGCCAGCCTCGAGCTCTCCGCCTTCGCCGCGGGCACCATCGCCCTCGGCCTGTGCTTCGGCGCCTACGCCACCGAGGTGTTTCGCGGCGCCATCCTGGCCATCCCCAAGGGCCATCGCGAAGCCGGCATGGCCCTGGGCATGTCCAAGGGCCGCATCCTCTGGAAGCTGATCCTGCCGCAGATGTGGCGCATCGCCCTGCCCGGCCTGGGCAACCTGTTCATGATCCTGATGAAGGACACCGCGCTGGTCTCGGTGATCGGTCTGGAAGAGATCATGCGCCGCTCGCAAATCGCGGTGACCGCGAGCAAGGAGCCCTTCACCTTCTATATGGTTGCAGCCTTCATCTATCTGGGCCTGACCATCCTCGCCATGATCGGCCTGCATTTTCTCGAGAAGCGCGCCAGCCGCGGCTTCGTCCGGAGCGCGTCATGAGAAAGAACGCCGCCATCATCGCCTGGCTCGCAGCGGGCCTGCTCATCGCACTGGCGCTCTGGACGAGCCTCTCGAGCCTGAACTGGGCGGTGATCATCAAATGGCTGCCGCGCCTGTCCCAGGGCGCGCTGCTGACCCTGGAGCTGGTGACCATCGCCGTCGTTGCCGGCCTGATCCTCGCCCTGCCCATGGGCATCGCCCGCGCCTCCCGGCACTGGTACGTGCGCGCCCTGCCGTATGGCTACATCTTCTTCTTCCGCGGTACGCCGCTGCTGGTGCAGCTGTTTCTGGTCTACTACGGCCTGGCGCAGTTCGATGCCGTGCGCCAGGGGCCGCTGTGGCCCTATCTGCGCGACCCGTACTGGTGCGCGATCATCACCATGACCCTGCATACCGCCGCCTACATCGCCGAGATCCTGCGCGGCGCCATCCAGGCCGTGCCGCCCGGCGAGGTGGAAGCGGCGCGTGCCCTAGGCATGTCGCGCGCGCAGGCGATGCTCTACATCATCCTGCCGCGCGCCGCGCGCATCGGTCTGCCGGCCTACAGCAACGAAGTGATCCTGATGCTCAAGGCCAGCGCCCTGGCCAGCACCGTGACGCTGCTGGAGCTGACCGGCATGGCACGTACCATCATCGCGCGCACCTACCTGCCGGTGGAAATCTTCTTCGCCGCCGGCCTGTTCTACCTGGCCATCGCCTTCGTTCTGGTGCGTGCCTTCCGCCTGCTGGAACGCTGGCTGCGCGTCGACGCCTGCCAGGGCCGTTGATGCAAGCGGGCCGCCAGAATTGGCGGCCCGGCTCAAACCGGAAGCAGACAGATGTCCGAGCCGATACTCACCAGCAACGACCTGCTCGCGCGCTTTCAGCTTCTGGATGCGTTTCTGCTTGAACACCAGACGCTGTGGCGTCCACGACCCTTCCATCACCTGCAATTGCCCTGGGAAAGCGAGCTGCCGGCGCTTGCCCGCTGGTTGCGTGGCCGCACGCTGGAGCAGGCCGAGGCCAGCCATGGCAGTCCCTGGGAACTGGACGCCCCCGCGCCCTTTCGCCAACTGGCCGAACAGGCACGGGCACTCGGTACCGTTGGCGAGCTGCCGATAACCGCGCTCGACGAGCGTCCGAGCGCCTTCGCCGTCGATGTGCCAGGACGCAAGCTGGAGCAGATTCAGGCCTTCGCCAATCACCTGCAATTCACCCAGGCACCTCGCCACTGGCTCGACTGGTGCTCGGGCAAGGGCCATCTGGGACGCTGGCTGAGCCACGGCGGTCAGCAACTGACCTGCCTGGAATACGACCCGGCCCTGGTCGAATCGGGCCAAGCGATGAGCGCACGACTGCGACTGAACGCAGCGCACCTGCAGCAGGACGTGCTCGCGCCGGACTGCAGCGAACGCCTGCTCGCGGAGCACACGCCGGTAGCCCTGCACGCCTGTGGCGAGCTGCACGTGCGGCTGCTGCAGCTTGCCAGCCGCAAGGGCTGCGAGCAGCTGGCGGTCGCACCCTGTTGCTACAACCGTATCGCCGGCATGCATTACCAGCCGCTGTCGGACGCCGCCAAGGCATCACGCCTGATACTGTCACGCGATGATCTGGGCCTGCCACTGAGCGAAACCGTCACCGCCGGCGCCCGAGTGCGCCGCCAACGCGACCAGTCGATGGCCTGGCGCCTGGCCTTCGATCTGCTGCAGCGCCGCCTGCGCGGCATCGATCAGTACCTGCCAACGCCCTCGCTGAGCAGCGACTGGTTCAGCAAGCCCTTTGCCGCGTTCTGCCGAGACCTGGCGGCACTGCGCGAAGTGCCGCCGCCCGGCGATCAGGACTGGGCGGCGCTGGAGGCAAGCGGTTGGCAACGGCTGGCTGCAGTGCGCAACCTCGAACTGCTGCGCAACCTGTTCCGTCGCCCCCTGGAGATCTGGCTGCTGCTCGACCGTGCGCTGTATCTGCACGAACGAGGCTATGAGATCCGGCTGGGAACCTTCTGCGATTACCGGCTCAGCCCGCGCAACCTGTTGCTGCTCGCAGAGCGCGACGAGGTTGCCCACAGAAGCTGTGGATAACTCTGTTGATGTTTTTTGGGCAAGTGCCTCAGACGCCCTGCCCGATTACCTCGCCGACAACTGATTATTTTTCAACCAACCGCCTAAGGCCTTGAAAAACAACAAGTTGCGCCTTCTTGTGAGGAGTAGCCCCAAAACAGGGCGGGGCTATCCGGCTCGCCTTCTCTTTGTGCATAAGCCCACGACTGCTGATAGCCAAGCCTGGGAGAAACGTCTGACACGGCCCGCTTTACTCAGGCCGATGAATGGATATAATGGCGGCCCTTCCGTGCCGGTATAGCTCAGCTGGTAGAGCAACTGACTTGTAATCAGTAGGTCCCGGGTTCGACTCCTGGTGCCGGCACCATCTTTCAAAGCCCCGCTCACGCGGGGCTTTTTCTTTTCTGCGTCACCGCCCCGTACGGGTGTAGTAGGCATCGCGGTCATAGACCTGGGTCACCTCGCAGGTCACCCCCGAACGGAACACCAACTTGTTCTCCAAGCCATAGGGTTCAAAAACCAGCAGCGCGCTGTCCGCGTAGGCGATCTCGTCGCAATAGCGGGTATGGATATGCATGCTTTCTTCAATGGTTTGGTAATGGTTTCTCTCGACGCTTTTTATGTTGACGGGAATTCGTTCCACCGCGCCGACACCCGCAGCCGAACTAGCAACAATGGCTGTCAGGGCAGAGATAAACATTCGCACTTGCCACCTCCGTGGATCAGCGGCACTTTCAAGAAACGCAGACATTATCCCAGACCTCTGGCATTAACCATCCCCTTGCATTGAACCACCCATAAAGGCATGCTGCCATCATCGCCAGCTGACCAGCCTCCCCATGGACAGTTCGTCATCCCGCGATGAAATGATCCGGCTGAAGATTCATGCTGCTTATATCACCCCGCCAGCATGCCGGCGCCAATATTACAGCGAACCCACGAGAAACAGCCGGCAATGGGAAAACTGCATTCACTTCAAGCTCTGCGCGGAATAGCCGTACTAGCGGTTCTGCTCTTTCATATGATTGCGGTGGAAGGCAAATACAGCGCTGGAGCCACACTGCTCGCGTACGAGGCGCTCTGGCTACAACTTGGAGTCGATCTGTTTTTTGTCATCAGCGGCTTCGTCATGGTTCTGGTAACCCGCAACCGCTTTCAGCAGCCGAGAGAACTTGGCCGCTTTCTCTTTCATCGCATTGCGCGCATTTACCCTAACTACTGGATCTATTTTCTACTTACTCTTTCCGTATTACTGTTGCAACCACACCTGGTCAATTCATCACATGGCAGCTCAAATATCTGGCTGTCGTTTTTCCTTGTTCCCAATGAACAAGTTCAACTGGTCATGGTCGCCTGGTCGCTGATATTCGAACTCTGGTTCTACCTCGTATTCAGCGCCCTTCTCTTGTGCCGTGAAAAATGGCTACCCACCCTGCTGGCGAGCTGGGCGCTGGGGCTGATCATATTCAACGTATCGGCCGATCTCGAAGCCTTCTCTCCCTTGATGAAAATAGTGCTGCACCCCTACGCCCTTGAGTTCATTCTGGGTAGCGCGGCAGGGCTGATTTTTTTCAGCCGCCATGCCCACCGTATACCTCTGCCCCCCCTGTGCCTGCTTGCCGTACTGGCGATGATCGCGCTGCCCTGGTTCTTCAGCGCACAAGTATCCGGCCCCGAGGGCGTACTGCGCATGCTGCTGTGCGGCGGCAGCTTCGCTTTGCTACTGCTTGCTCTGGCGCTCTTGGAGCAGCGCCAACACTGGACGCCCCCGGCCACGCTCAGCGCAATAGGTGACATGTCTTACACCGTCTATCTTTCACACATACTGGTGCTGGGCGTAATCGGAAAGATCTGGCAGTGGTATGGGCCTGACCCGAGCACTCTGCTGGATAACGTCCTGTTCGTTTCGCTCATGTTCGGCGCCGCACTCAGCTATGGCTGGCTGGCTTATAAAACATTGGAAAAACCCTTGGTTAACTTGCTGAATCAGTATGGAAATCGCTGGTTCAGGCAGAGGGCTCCAACGCTTCTGGACTCCGCCCCGCGCTAAGGAAAGTCGAGTATGGCCAAGGTTATCAATGGCGGGCTGGACGCCCTGAAAGTTGCACTTTCCTGCATGGTACTGGCGGTACATTGCGGCTTTCTCGGTGGCAACGGCACACTACTGGGCTACCAGTTGAACAGTGGCATCTTCAGAATTACCGTGCCGGTCTTTTTTCTTATAAGCGGCTATTACCTGTACCACAGCCTGCAGCGCGATCCGCACAGCATCAAGTTGTGGCTGCGCCGAGCCGTCACTCTCTATGTTTTCTGGATGATTCTTTACGCCCCATTCTATGTAACGCCGGCAACATTCGAGGGTTTAAGAGGCGCCATAGCGCTCATCAAACATTGGGTAATCGGCTTTTTCCATTTGTGGTACGTCATCGCCATGATTGGCGGTGGCGTCATGATCTACCTTCTTCGCCACCAGAGTAACCGCACGCTTCTATGCCTCACCCTCCTGCTCTACTGCACCGGAGCGGTCCTTCAATACATGCGCGCTTATTATGAAATTCCCGTTCCTTTACTTCAGCACATCAACAACAACGATTATGTAGGGCGAAACTTCCTATTTGTCGCCTTTCCCTTGATGACTCTCGGATTTTTGATTGCCCGCAACCGGCTTCAGGAAAAGATAACCACTGGCCAAACCCTGACACTCTTTCTGTTTGGTTGCGCGCTGGTACTGGCAGAGGCAACACTGCACTATCAGTTGCAACAGGACTCGCTACGCAAGCTGAACTTCGATTGCATGTTGTCGATTCTCATCGCAGCGCCAGCACTGTTTCTGCTGCCTTTGCGCCACGTGATCGAAGGACACAGCTTGATCCCCGCCAAGCTGTCTGCGGCGATCTACTACCTACATCCGCTGCTGCTGATTCTGCTGATTGGCATCGGATTCGAGGAGAGCACGTCGACCGCCTGGATGGTATTGGCGCTTACGCTACCTGCCTCGGCGCTGCTGATATTGACCAGCCGCCGATTGCGCTTCGTTCTCTGAGACTATTCCCGCCAGGGCTTCAACTTCGCCGCCAGAAGCAGCATCAGAATCAGCGCCGCGGCTGCGCTGCTGAACAGCTGCGCCAGATGCCCGCTGCCCAGTGGCAGCAGGTAGGCAGCCAGGGCCATTGCGAGCAGCGCGACGCTTGCCTGACTACGCCAGGCAAGGATGCTCCACAGTCCCTGCCGCCGTAGCAGCAGCAAACCTGTCAGCGTCACGCCAGCACAGGCAGCCAGGGAAATGCCCGGCAGACCCAGATAGAAAGGAAGGACACCGAGCAGACAGGCGTTGAGCAGGCTTCCGCTGAGCTCACAGCGCAGCGGCAGTACGGTGTCGCCACCTGCGTAGGCGTAGCGCGCAAACAAGGCATTCCAGGCGCTGAACAACAGCGGAACGGCGAACCACGCAACCAGTTCGACCAAGGCGGAATCGTGAGCCTGCGACGGCATCAGCAAGGCCACCAGCACAGCAGCCCCGCCGATCAGCCCGACGACGGCAGGCAAGCTGAGCAAGGTGGTGCAGGCCAGACCACGACGCAGCAAAGCCAATCGCTCTTCGCCCTGGCGTCCGCTCATCAGGCCGAGCATGACCTGGTTGAGGCTCATCAGAGCGACCAGCGGCAGATTGATCAGCTTGCGCGCCAGATTCAGCCAGGTAACGGCGCCTTCGCCAAGCAGCGACGCGACCATCCGCTCCAGCAAGGCCAGGCCATGGCTGGCCAGATTGCTGCCGAACAGCGGCGCCATGCGCGCCAGCAGCTCACGTCCTGCGCCGGAGCCCCGCCCCAGCTTCCACGGGCGCCAACCCAGGCTCCAGGTTGACCGCAACAGCAGCAGCGGCATGCACAGGCTGCCAACCAGGCAGGCCATCGCCAACCCAGCTGCGCTGCTGTCAGCCCCCCATGCCAGCAGATACAGCACCGGCGGAAGGTTGAAGGTCAGCGAGCCAAGGCCGGCCAGGACGAAGCGCGACTGCGCCTGCAGCGGCACACAAAGCAGGGCGTGCAGAAGGATTCCCGGGGCGCTCCAGGCAAGCAGCATCAGACTCTCGCGTGCCGTTGCCGCAGCCTCGCCTGACAGCCCCGGTCCGACCACCGCCACCCAGAGCGGCGCACCGACACTCATCAACAACGCCAGCACCAAGCCCACCAGCACTGTCCTGGGTAACAGGCTGCAGAGCCAGGCTTCGCGCTGCTCGGCATCACGCTGTTGAAACAATGGCAAAGCCGCTGCGCTGAGCAGACCGGCCGCGAAGGCCATGCGCAGAGCCTCGGGCAGAAACAGAGCGACGATGAACGCGTCACTGCGCGAGCCGACACCCCATGCCGCCACCAGCAACCACTCACGGGCAAAGCCTGCCACCAGGCCGAGCAGGGTGGCCAGGGTCAACCAGAGCGTCGAGCCGAGCACGAAGCGTCAGTGCAGCAGGGTGAAGAGGCCCTTGCCCCCCACCTTGTAATTGAGATTGCGACAACGCTCGCCCATGGGTTTGGCGGGGCTTCCGCCCACGATCTTGTAGGGCTCGACCCGCTTGGCGACCACCGCCTGGCCGGTAACCACCGCCCCTTCGCCAATGTCCGCGCCGAAGGAAAGCAGTGCCCGACTGCAGATCCAGGCATAGTTGCCGATCTTCACCGGCCCACCGACGGCCCAGAACTCGGGGGCCTCCAGATCGTGCCCGCCGGCAATCAGCAGAACGTAGGATGCGATGGTCACATGATCGCCAATGGTCAGGCCGCCCCGTGCATCCAGCAGACAGTGCCAACCCACCACGCTGTCTTCACCTATGACCAGGCTGTCCATCCCCAGCACTTCCGTATTGCGCCAGACACTCGAGCCCTTGCCGATCTTCGCGCCACCCAGACGCAGCCAGAACAAACGCAGAGTGTGGCTGGGAATCTTGCAGATGAAGATGTTGTAGATCTGCTCCCAGGTACGCAGCATGCGATCACGCAACGTTGGCCAGTTGAGCCCGTAGAGCGGCACCAGCGCACCCTGCAGTTCTTTGCCCAGCATGGCGTAGAAACGCCTTGCCAGAGGATGCTCGATACGCGACTCGATGTTCACGTAGGAAATCGAGCAAAGCATGTCATCCTTGATCTGGCGCTCGAAGCAGACGTCGTTCTGCAGCATCCAGTCGTAGGCGCTTTCCAGCTCCTCGACGCTACAACCCAGGCGCTGGGCATACGCGGGCAGGGCCTGGCGCAGATTGTTCGAGTGGTACATGCGATGTTTCATCGCCGCCTCCATTGCTTATCCGGGGAATCCTGATTCGGCCCTGCCTCATCCACGTCAGCCCCCCGCGCCTCGGCCCCGTACAAGCGCCGGGCTTCATGCAGATTGAGCCCCATGAACAACCAGAACAGTGCGACCAGCACCATGGTGAAACTGAAATAGTGGTCGAACAAACCGCTCAACAGCGCCGCCAGCAGGCCGCCCAGCGTACCCAGCCAAATGGCGTTGTCGGCGGTCAGCGGGATGACTCTGGAGCGCGGCCGGACGACCCGCCACCAGCTCCAGGTCACCGCGATGAATAGCAGCATGCCGGGCAGGCCGATCTTGTAGATGTAGTTGAGCCAGAGATTGGAGATGCCCCATAGACCGCTGCCCGGGACCGGGGGATCGACCTTGAACCCCACACCGAAGGGGTAAGCCGCCATGGCAGCAGGGAAGTTGGCGTATTCGTCGAATCGCACCGAGGTGCTCTCGTTGCTGGTCAGGAACATGGTCAGCAGACGCTCCTGCAACGGCGGGTACGCCAAGGTCAGCAACACGCCCAGGAAGCTGCCGATCAACAGCAGACGACCGGCATAGGGCACGCGCCGCCCCGCCATCCAGACCAGTATCAGCACCAGACTCAGCAAGGCGCCTCGCGATCCGGTGAGCAGCAACCCCATGCTGCCGAGCAGGGTGACGGCCAAGCCGAGCGCTCGCGGCCAGCCACGACGAGCCAGGCCGTAACAGAGCGCCAGCGGAAGCAGGAGAGCCAGCGCCCCGCCCGTGGCGTTGGGATGCATCCAGGGCGAGCCCATTCTCGGTGCGAGGGCCATCAGGCTGTCACCGAGAACCTCCAGCGAACCGTAACCAAGGGCCGCCAGGATGGGCGTCATGCTGGTCGCCGAGCGCTCACGCAGGAAGGTCGGGATCGACAGCAAGAGCATGAACAGGGTGCCCAGCAAGAGCGCTATGACCACCTGCTCTCGAGCCTTCCGTTCGGCCAACAGCCGCCCCACCAGAAACAGCGCGGACAGGTTGAACAGCCAGCGTATCCAGTTGATCGGCCCATTGCCTTCGGCGTCCACCATGACCTGCCCGATGACCAACGGAAACAGGCTATACACGGCCAGGGCCACGGCCAGTCGCTCTGGAAGCCCGGGGGACTCGGGGGCACGCGGCAGGCCACCCAGCAGGGTCTGGAACCAGATGCCGACCCAGACCAGCATCAGCAGTGCCTCGGACACCGTGGTGCGAATGCCTAGGCTGACCGTCGAATATGGCAAAAAGGTGCCCACCACCGCGAACAGCAGCAAGCCCAGTAGCGGCCGCCGCAGAATGGTCAGCCCCAGCGCGGCGCCGGCCAGCAGCACCAGCAGTTTGCTGGCCGGCAGTACCCAGAGCAGCGCACCGAAAAGGCCGCCACAGAGCAATGCCAGAGGGACGCCAAGCGGCATGCTCATGACCTCAGCTCCTCCAACAGCCGCGCCACGTTTGCCCGATAGGGTGCTTCAGCAAAACGTGCAGCCCACTCCTTCGATGCGATCCCGGCACCCTTTGCCTCCTGCGCCAGGGTTTCCATCAGACGACTCAGGGCCGCACCATCGCGCGGATCAAAACGCGGCGCCTCGGGGGGGGCGACTTCGTCCAGCGCCGACCCGCGCGCAACGGCCACCGGTGTGCCCTGGCCAAGCGCCTCCACCACGGGCAGACCAAAGCCCTCGGCATATGCCGGCTGCCAGAGGCGTTCGGCACGCTGGTACAGAGCCCGCAGCTGCGCATCACTCAAGCCGTGCACGACATGCAGCCCGGCCACTTGTCGCTGCTCCTGGGGGAGCTCCTCGCGCGCGCCTACCAGCACCAGCTCGGGCACGGCCGCGCATTGCCGGCGGGCCGCCTGCCAGGCCTCGATGAACCAGGGAATGTTCTTGCGCGGCTCTCGAATGCCTACCGCCAACCAGTACCGCGGCGGCAGACCGAGAGCGTCGATGGACTCCACCGAGTCCGCCAGATCGGAAACCAGGTTCGGCAGAACGCGGACCTTGTCGCGCACAGCGGGGAAATAGCGCGCCACCTCGTCGGCAGTGAACTGCGAAGGCGTCCAGATGCGGTCCGCGACCCGTACGGAATAGCCGATCGACAGGCGATCGCTCACGCCATAGACCATGGCCCTGAGCGATGTGGCATGACGGTTACGATGGGTCAGCTGAAACAGGTCGTGCAGTTGCAACACATAGCGCACACCAGGCGGTCGCGGCGGCAACGGCAAGCCCATGTTGAAGTTGCTCACATGCACGTCGATGCGCTGCTCGCGCAGCGCGCGCGGCAGGAACCCCGCCTCGAAGCGCAGGCGCAAGGGCAACCGGTGCACCCCTTGCAAAGGGCTCGGCCAATCGGGGCAGCGGGCCCGCTGGCGCAGCGGATGCTCGGCCGGAGCGGTGGAGAACAACTGCAGTTCCACGCCGGGCAGCGCCGCGATGGCGCCCTCGAGCGCCAATGTCTGACGACCTATGCCGCTATGGGGAAAGCTGATCGCCGGGCGGTAATCCAGTGCTACACGCATGCCGCTATGCCGTCCTTTTCCTGCTTGATGGTGGTGTAGACCTGTTCCAGCTGGCGGGCCGCCTTGGACCAGTCGTGCTCGGCGACGACATAGCCGCGTCCGGCCTCGCCGACGGCCTGCGCCTCGCTCGGTGCGTGCAATAGTGAGACCAGCGCGGCGCTCAGGCCATGCGGATCCTCGCCCCTGCGGTAATGCACGCCGTCGCTTACCGCCAGGCCGGACACCCCCTGCGCCGTGGTCACCACGGGCAAAGCCGCGGCCATCGCCTCGAGGACCTTGAGCTTGGAACCGCCGCCCTGCCGCAGGGGCGCAAAGAAGATGCTGACGCTGCGCTGCAACTCTCGCAGATCGGGGACGAAACCATGCCACTCGATCCGCGGATCGTTCCAGCGCTCAGGCCAATGTGCGGGCATGGCGAATCCCGCGATCACGAAGCGGACGTCGGGGCATTGCTGCCAAAGCAGCGGCATTACCGCGTCGAGCGCCCATTCAACGGCATCCACGTTGGGCGGGTACTCGTAGTTGCCGATGAAGAGCAAGCGCCGGGAGTGGTAGTCCGGGCTGACCGAGGCGTAGTGGCTACAGTCGACACCATTGACCACCACCTGGCTCGGGTGGCGTGACAGCGCTGACAGCACTTGCGCATCGGCCTCGGTCACGCTGACCACCTGTTGCGCCTGCGCAAGCACGCGGCGCTCCCACCTGCGGTAGCGCCATTGGTCCAGACGCACGAACCATCTCAGCCACGACGGAAAACGGTCGTAGGTAGCGGCACCAAGCTCCGACTCTACGTTGTGCTCAGTCAGGATGAATGGCTGGCCCGACTGCCGCAGCAGACGTTCGTATGGCTGAAAGCTGTAGCTGTGCTCGATCTGAATGACATCCCAGCGCTCCTGCAGCAAGTCGCTGAACACCGCCTGCAAACGGGGCGCCAGGCCATTGATGCTGACCAACAGCGGATAGGGCGCGAACAGGGCAGCCAGCAGCGTAACCGGGCTGCGCAGCGGGCGGCGCGGCAGCACGACAAGGCGCTCCAGCCAGGGCGACAGCGCCTCGCGCTCCTGATCACCGAGCGGCGTCTTGCTCTGCACCAGCAGCGTGATGCGATGACCGGCCTGCGCCAGACTGCGGATCAGCTGATATTGACGCGTCTTGCCGCCACTGCTGGTCGGCCAGGGCGAGTAAGGCAGTATCCAGAGGATGCGCATGCTCGCTCCTAACGCCAGACCAGCAGTTGCAGACTGGACTTGAGCGGCACCACCACCCCCTCGCCACCTTGCAGCTCGCGCTGTTCTCCGGTGAGCGGATCGTGCAGGGTGGCGCGCTGCACCGCCGGAAGGCGGAGCTGCTTGCCGCTGGCACTCCAGAACATCCACACGTGGCTGCCGTCCTGGCGAGTCCAGGTGACGTTGTACAGGTCATTTGGCGCCTGCTCGAAACGCGGGGCGTCGCTCGGCTCCAGGCGCGGACCGGTGACCTTGAGCAGGTTGGCCAGGGCGTTGTACACCGGCTTGGGTCGCGCCTGCAGATCCAGCAGGCCATAGCCCTGGTCACGCGGGCCGGCGCGGCTATCGAGATCGCTGAGATTGAACAGGAAGATGCGGTCGAAATCCTGCGCGCTCATCAGCGCCAGTCGGCGCAACGTATAGTCCGCCTGCCCGTCGACGCCGATGATGGCCTGCATTTCCTTGGGCCCGCTGTAACTGGACCAGCCCCACTCGGTCGCCCAGATCTGCTCGATTCCGTGGGCCCGCAGGGCGCTGTTGATGAAGTTGGAGTGCTGCAGATAGTCCTGCTGCTTGGGCGAGGCGCCCTCGGGCAGTTCGGTATAGGGGTGGTAGGCCATCACCAGCTTCTTCTGCGCCACCCCCATCTGCAGCAGGGATTGCAGCATCAGCGCGCCGCCATGCGAGGGCATGTTGCTGTAGTAGGCCATGCCCCCCGCCACCACGGTCTTGCCGGGGACATGGGCGCGCAGGGCATCGGCGCTCTGGAACAGCAGTTTGGCGTAAGCCTGCGGGTCTTCCTTGGGCCGCCAGAAAGGGAATATGTTCGGCTCGTTCCAGACCTGCCAGGCCTCGAAGGCATCGTAGTGCTTGGCCAAGCGCACCAGGCTCTCGCCGTACAGGGCATTGTCCTTGGGCGGGAAGGAATCCTGATAGGGGGAATCGGCCGGAGCGGTGGTGGCGAAAGGCGCCGACCCGACCAGAAAGCCAACCGGTTTCAACTGATGCTTCTGCATGGCCTCGACCATGGGGTCGAAGGCGGTCAGGTTGAACTGCCCGCGCTGCGGCTCCAGGTACGCCCAGTGCATGGCGATTCGCACCCACTCCAGGCCCAGCTCGTTCAACTGCTGCATCTGCGCCTGATAGATGGCGGGCTCGAAGAAGTGGAACTGCGCGTTGACGCCAAGGAAGTCGCGCCATACCAGCGGCCCCGGCGCCTTCAGCGTGGTCACCTCGGCCTCGGCCTGGCGGCTCCAGGGCAGGGTCAGAAGGACGACGCCAAGCACGAGTACCGCGGGGAGCAGGAAAACAGTTCTACGCCACATGCGGCATCACCTCGCGCAGGGTTTCAAAGTGCCGGACGAAGCGTTCGGCGGTGATGTCCCAGGCCCGCTCGGCGGCTATCAGCCGGGCGCGCTCGGCCCACTGCGCGGCCAAACCCGGCTCGGCCAGAAGGCGCGCCAGCTGCTCGGCCAGGGCGTCGGCCCGACCCTGCGGATACATCGCGCCATTGCCGCTGGCTACTTCTTCGGCGAAGGATCGCGCATCCGAGGTGATCACCCCGCGCCCACAGGCCACCGCCCACGACAGGGCGCCGCTGGTCCCGCGCATGGAGCCGAGAAGACGCAGCTTCCTCGACTCACGATAGGGCAGAACCATGACGTGATGACGCTGAATCAAGGCCGGTATGGCGGCCGCCGGCACGTCGAGGTCCCACTCGATCAACTCATCCAGCCCCTCACCCCGAATGCGCCGACGCAGCTCATCGAGATAGGAGCCTCCGGGCGCAAAGGCGGTCTCCGGCTCGCTGCCGCCCGCCAGCGTCAGGCGCAGCTGCCCACGCAGGGAGGGCTGGCGGCGCAGCAGCAACACCAGGGCGTCGAGCAGATCCTCGATGCCCTTGCCGCGGTAGATGAAACCGAAGTAGAGCAGACGCAGGGGCTCTGTGGGCGGCAGCGGTACCTCAGCGATACGTTGATTGCCATGGGCGATGACCCGCACCTGCTCTGTCGGCAAGCGCATGCGACGGCGCAGGTAGCCGGCCCCGGTCTGGGTCAGCGTCACCAGACGATCGATGCTTTGCGCCAGCTTGCGCTCTTCGCTCAGGCACAGCGGATCCGCCATCACCGTCGCCATCTGCGGCAGCGGCGATGGCATGCCCTGCACTAGAGACAGCGGCCAGGGTAGCTGTGCACGTCGCCACACCAGGCGCTCGGGATCATGCACCGTCGCGCTCAAGGGCAGCTCCGGCCGCAACTGACGCAGCGTGCGCAAGGCATGAAACTCGGCCAGGCGCCCGCCACCCAGCTCACCGTGCGCCAGGTCGATACCCTGCCAATCGAAGGCCGCGATACGTGCCTCGGCATCTCGCGGCTCGTTGCCACAGCCTGCCAGGGGCGTCATCACCTCGACCCCCTTGGCCTCCAGCGCCTGCTTGAGATGCGCGGCATAGTCGGCTATGCCGGTCTGCTCGGGCGGCAGCGGTGCAAGCAGGGCGATGCGCATCAAACGGCGCCTCTGGCTGTGGCGATCAGTTGCAGCACCCGCGTCGGCACTTCGAAGCGGCGGCGATTGATGATCACGCCATCGACCTTTCCAAACGCCGTGGAGAGCACACCCAGCGCATGCTCGACGGTCGGAACCGTGCTCTTCTGCGCTTCCACCACCAGGGCAATCAGGTCGGCGTGGCGCAACTGCACGAAGGCTTGCGGGTTGGACAGCAGGCCGGAGGCATCGAGCAGCACGACCTCGCCAGCCTGGCATGGCTGCTCACCGTCGACGCGCACCTTCAGCCCGCGCTCGGCCAGCAGCTTGGCCAGATGCTCGACGATGAAGCTGACGCCTTCGCCGCGGCGAGCGGACGTCAGGCCAAAGGTCAGCCCCTGCTGCTCGATACGCTCCAGCGGCAACTGACCATACAAACGATACAAGGCCGCAAGGAAGGCGGTGTTCTGCCCCGGCTTGCCTTCCTCTATCTCGGGCAGGGTGGTCCACAACGGAACGGAGAAGCGCTCTTCGATGCGCCCCCCATCATGAATACGCTGATCGAGCAGGTAGCAGAGATAGAGCACCAGCAAGCCGACCAGCACGCTCAGCGGCAACGCCAGGAAAATCATCAACAGGCTCTTGGGGAAAACCCGACTCGGGTTGAGCGTCGCATGCTCGATGATGGCGATGTTGCTGATGCGGCTGTCGTCCAGTTCCCGATCGATGCGGGCTTTTTCCAGGCTCTCGTTGTAGAG
Source organism: Pseudomonas sp. GD04158 (assembly GCF_029834875.1). NCBI lineage: Bacteria > Pseudomonadati > Pseudomonadota > Gammaproteobacteria > Pseudomonadales > Pseudomonadaceae > Pseudomonas > Pseudomonas sp. GD04158. The sequence goes on from NZ_JAODYT010000039.1 coordinate 29,718, forward strand.
CGCGAAGTTTCGCTCTGCAGCCGTCAGTACGCGCTGCAAGCGCGCCAGCTCCGGTTCGGCCGCCAGAGCCCTGGCGCGGTCCTGCTCGAGCTTTTCCAGATGACCGTCCTGGCGCAGCAGCTGCGCCTTGAGACGGGCGAGGTCGGCCTGTTGATCCATGAGATTGCTGCGCAGACGCTCGGCGATGGGGTTCGGGGCGAGGTTCTGCGAAGCCTGCACGGTCGCGGCCTCGGCCTTGACCATCTGCTCCAGGTAGAGAATGTTCTCGTCGATGCTCTTCACCGGCGGCGCATTCTCGGTGAAGGTGCGAAGCAGGTCCTGACGCTCGGCACGCTTGTCGTTGAGCATGCGCATCAGGTTCTGGTGCACGGGGTTGAGCGACAGCTCGCGAACCGTACTGACTTCCTTTGGCAGCCCCTGGATCTGCTGGGCGAGGGTGGCGAGGCTGCCCTCGGTGGAGGAGATCAGGCGCGATGTGTAGAAGCGGTCGCTGCGCAGCTGGTTGATGCGTTCGGCCAGGTCCTGCAGGTGCTCGTCGATGCTCACCGCCCCCAGCTCGTTGAGCTTGTCGGCCAGTTGCTGCTTGTAGCCGAGAATCTCCTTCTCGCTGGCCTGGCTCTGGGTCAGATAGAAGTCATACAGGCTCTTGCGGCCCAGGGCTCGAGTACGCTCCTGCATGTACAGCTCGACCCAGCTCTGCACCACCGCCTGCGCCACGACCGGATCGCTCCAGCGAAAGCTGATCTCCATCACCGAAGAGCCACTGGCGTGCGTCACGCTGAACTTCTTCTCCAGCTTGGTGGCCAGACGATCGACCGGCGTCTGCTTCTCCGTCAGGCCGATCAGCTGCAGGAAACCGCGCACCAGCTCCACCGCACCATTGGCCACCTGGCCCACGCCGTACTTGATGGCGGCAAAGAAACCATCGGGTTTCGGCGCGTTGGCCAGCTGTTCGAGGTAGCGTTCGGCCACCTGCCGACTGATCGGTCGGCCGGTCAGCATGCGCTCTTCATCGAGAATGGGATCTCTCATGGCTCCGGGCATGACGATCGCCTGGCGGTCGGCCATCTCGATGGGCAGGGTGCTGGTTTCCCGTCCCGGCTTGATCAGCAGGCGCGCGCTGGATTCATAGGAAGTGGGCAACAAAAAAGCGCCCAAGAGAACCACCACCAGGGTTGCGATTACCGCCAGCTTGAACTCCCGAAAGAAGATAAAGAACAGGCGCAACAGATCACGGAATGTACGAATTTCGATCATGAGAAGCTGTTCCCTAGCGACTAGTTGCGGCGGAGATCGTAATTGGCACCGATGCCAATGGATTTCACGAACGGGATTAACTGATTGAGATAGAGGTCGACGCCCTCGATGCGGTTGCCCACGCCGGACTTGGGTACGAACACCACGTCACCGCGCTGCAACGCCACGGCCTGACGCCCCTGCGCGCCGCCTTGCAGCAGTTGGCTGTAATCCACGAAATAGGCCTGATAGCGGCCGTCCGGGTCGGATCGCAGCAGCGCGACGTGCCGGCTGTCGGCGTTGGGTTCCACTCCACCGGCTGCGACGATCGCCTGCTCCAGCGTGGTGACGACATTGGTGGAATAGGATTGAGGGTTGCGCACGGAGCCGCCCACGAACACGGTATTGCCGGGCGCCTGGTTGATGTTCACGGTTACGCCGGGCTCGCGGTAAAAGGGCGTCAGCCGCTCCTTGAGCTCGGCCGACAGTTGCTCCGGCGTTTTGCCACCCGCCTGCACCTTGCCGATGAATGGGTAGGAAAAGGTGCCGTCATTGAGCACGGTATACAGCGTCAGCTCGTAGATGGAGTTGGCGGTAAAGGCTGAGATCGTCGGGGTTTCCCCGCTGTCGCGGACGATACGCAAGGTATCGCCAGGGTGGATGCGCTCCTGCACCGGCGGTAGATCGGCAAGCGTCAACGCGGCGTGGTGCCCGGCGTCGAGCGTATCGGAGTCGGGTAGGCCGATACGGGCCGGAGTGGTGCAGGCCGTGAGGCCCAGCGTCACGATGAGCAGCAAAAACGCTTTCATAAGGGAATTTTCCTTGCAGACCCCAATATTCACTTCCAGTACCCCGGAAACATGCTAAGGCGGCGTTTCAAGCCAACATCAAGATAGCGCTCGCCCTGTCCAATCCTGTAGCCAAGCAGTTTCGCCGCGGTGCGCAGCAGCACTTCCGGCACGCGCCAGAGTGCGCCCGCAGCCAGCACAGCCTGCAGCTCAGCCTTGACGTAGCGAAGGCCCTCCCCGCTGGCCGCGCCGAACGCCTCGCCAATCCAGCGTTCACGCCCGTAGAACACACCGATATCGAAGTAGCGACGGAACTCTTCTAGCAGACGGTAATCATGCGAGTGATGCACCTCGGCATCCGCCGCATAGCGCACCGCATAACCGGACAGCAGCATGCGCGCCGCCACATAGGCGTCCTCGCTGCCGATCACGTCCTCGGGAAAACCGCCGACCGCCTCCAGCGCATCACGTCGGTAGACCGAAAAGGAGTCGGAACTGAAGCAGGTCTTGATCCCCAGTTCGCCTGCATCGACAAGGCGCTTGGTCCGGCTGACCGGCGGATAATTGAAACGACGCGCCTGCGCGCCCAGCAAACCGGCATCCGCATGGGGCAGCTGACGACCATAGGCGACGCCGATATCCGGCTCGCCATGCAGGGCGCCGACAATGCGGGCAAAGGTGTCCGGCGTTGCCGGAATGGCATCCTGGGTCAGGTAGATCAGCACATCCGCTGCAACCTGCTGACTGGCCCAACGCCGCGTACCGCCATGATTGAACTGGCTCGGCTCGATCACTTCGACCCGCGCACCGGCGCCTCGCAGACGCGCCACGCTGTCGTCGCGCGAACTGCTGTCGACCACCAGAAACTCGTCGGGCTGCAAGGTCTGACGGGCGAGCGCAGGCAGCAGGCGCTCGAGGTGAGCACCGGCATTGCGCGTGGGAATGATCAGGGCAACGGACATCAGCTGAGCGTCTCGGCCACCGGCACACGGCCATAGATATCGGTGAAGCGCACGATGTCATCTTCGCCGAGGTACTCGCCGCTCTGCACTTCGATCATCACCAGGTCGATCACCCCAGGATTTACCAGGCGGTGACTGTGCCCAGCGGGAATGAAGGTCGACTCATTGGTGTTGAGCAAAAAGTCGCGCTCGCCGTTCACCACCCGAGCCATACCGCTGACCACTACCCAGTGCTCGCTGCGATGGTGGTGCATCTGCAACGACAGGGATTCGCCGGGGCGGACCATGATGCGCTTGATCTTGAAGCGCGCCCCCTCCTCCAGCACGGTGTAGGTGCCCCACGGGCGAGTCACCGTACGGTGCAGGCGATAGGCCTCGTGGCCGCGCTTCTTCAACTCCTGGGCGATGAACTTGACGTCCTGGGTGCTGCGCGCGTCGGCGATTAGCAGGGCGTCTGGCGTGTCCACCACCACCAGGTCACGCACGCCCACGGCGCCCACCAGCCGCTTGGGTGAATCGATGTAACAGTCCTGTACGTTGTGCAGTACCGCCTCACCTATGATCTGATTGCCATTGGCATCCGCCGGCGTCAGCTCGCGCAGCGCCTGCCACGAGCCAATGTCGCTCCAGCCCAGGTCGCAAGGCACGACAGCCACCCTGGAGGAACGCTCCATGAGGGCATAGTCGATGGAGATATCCGTTACCTCGGCGAAACTGGGCGCATCCAGCTCACATTGCTTGCCCTGCTTGCCTTCGACGGACCCACTCAGTGCCAGGCATCTTTCCACGCCCTCGACGACCTGCGGCGCATGTTCGCGAAGTTCGCGCAGCAGCACGTCGGCGCGGAAACAGAACATGCCGGCGTTCCACAGATGTTCGCCGCCCTCCAGATACGTCTGCGCGGTCTGCAGGTCGGGCTTCTCGACGAAACTGGCTACGCGATACCCACCGGCCTCCAACGCTTCACCCTGCTGGATATAGCCATAACCGGTCTCCGCATGGCCGGGGCGGATGCCGAAGGTGACCAGCCAGCCCGCCTCGGCCAGATCGCGCGCGCGCGCCACCGCGGAAACGAAAGCCTGCTGATCACGAATCAGGTGATCGGCCGGCAGCACCAGCAACTGCGCCTCCTCACCGTAGTGACGAACGGCGTGCAACGCTGCCGCGGCAATCGCCGGTGCCGTGTTGCGCCCCATCGGTTCGAGGAGAAAATCCAGCCCCAGGCGCCGACGATTCAACGGCCGGTAGTCGTCCAGGGTGCGAAACAGCAGCTCCCGATTGATCACCGTCAGCATCCTGGCCACATCATCCAGGCCAGCGACACGCTCGAAGGTCTTCTGCAGCAGGCTGAGACCATCGGCCAGACGCATGAAAGGCTTGGGCATGGCCTCGCGCGATACCGGCCACAGACGGGTGCCGGCACCACCGGCAACGATGCAGGGAATCAGCGTGCTCATCAGTAGGCCTCGCGGGTGAAGATGACCGCAGGCAAGGTGCGGAAGAGGATGTACAGGTCGAACCAGACCGACCAGTTCTCGATGTACTGCAGGTCGTACTCGACACGTTTCTCGATCTTTTCCAGCGTATCGGTTTCGCCGCGATAGCCATTGATCTGCGCCCAGCCGGTGATGCCGGGCTTCACACGATGCCGCGCGGTGTACTCCTTGACCGCTTCCTCGAACAGGATTCCGGCCGCCTTGGTCGCCGTGGCATGGGGGCGAGGCCCGACCATGGACATGCTGCCGAGCAGTACGTTGAACAGTTGCGGCAGCTCGTCGAGGCTGGTCTTGCGAATGAAGCGGCCGACCCGGGTGATACGATCATCGCCGCGGGTGGTCTGGCGCTCGGCGTTGGCATCGGCGCGGTCGCAGTACATCGAGCGGAACTTGAACACTTCGATCAGGCGATTGTTGTAGCCGTAACGTTTCTGCCGGAACAGGACCGGGCCGGGCGAGTCGAGCTTGATGGCCAATGCCACCAGCACCATCACCGGCAGTGCCGGTACCAGCGCCAGGCTCGCCAGCACCAGATCCTCGAGGCGCTTGATCAGGGGCGACCAGCCATCCAGCGGACGCTCCGATACGTTGAACATGGGCAGCCCGCCCACCTCGGTGATGCGGTTGCGTGCGTGGCGAAAGGCAAGCATGTCCGGTACCAGCAAAACGTTGACTGGCAACTTGCGCAGCTCGCGCACGATCTGGCCGATGCGGTTCTCGGCCGACCAGGGCAGTGCCACCAGCACCTGAGTGACCCGCTCGCGGCGGATCAGACTCTCCAGGTCACGGCTGTCACCCAGCAGCGGCAAGCCTGCCAGCGTGTCTGGCATACGCCCGATACGATCATCGATGAATCCGATCAGACCGGAGCGAATGTCGCAGTGACGCGACATGTGCTCGGCCAAGCGCACGCCATTTTCGGTACCACCGAGAATCACGGCACTCTGCAGGAACTGCCCGGCACCGACCCAGCGCCTGAATAACGACAGAACGAGCAGGCGCTCCGCACCAAATGCCAATAAACTGACAAAAAACCACAGTGCGAGCAGGTGCCCTTCCATGAAGCCGAACATCTCCAGCGCCTGATGCATGAACAGCAGCAGACAGAACGCCGCCGACCAGGCGAAAAACATCACGCGAAAGCGCAACAGATTGCTGAAGATATCTTCCGAATAGACGTCCAGCGCTTGAAACATCAGGACCGTCAGCACTCCGAAGAACAGCAGAACGGCGCTGTAGCTTTGCGTCAGGGCGCGCTCTTCCGATAACCACAACAGCAGCAGCAAGCCCGGCAGCGCGGCGGTAAAGCCATGCACCAGACGCATTCCCGCCAGGAAATACTGGACAAAGCCAGGACGTGCCAGCAATGAGCTACCGTGCAAAAGCTGACGCATGATGGTTTACCCCCGCCATATCTTCCGAGGACGCTTCGCCCGCTGGCGACAGAAAAAAGGCAGCAGAAAGAGTTTTGCACGCGATACGACAGAATGCCGTCGCTTCTGTTATGGTGCGACTTAACCACTTTTATGATGGCATTTCAACATCCTTCCGATATTAGGATGCAGTTAAAAATTGGCGTCAGATAAGCGCCGCTGCCAAGCGTCTTCGGACCAGACATCCCATGGCCGAAAACGCGCTCGGGTCGCCTGGCGGCGCCGCTATGATCGGGTTAGTGAGGAGGCGACAGGTAGGCGCCGGCAACCAAGTGACACGAGCGGCACAGCAGCTTTCCTCCCCTATTTTGAGTGACTGCCTTATTATCCGCCGCGACGACTAGCGTTCATGTTCCATAGGTAAAGGGCATCATCCATGCGTATCCTGATCACCGGCGGTGCCGGCTTTATCGGTTCGGCTCTGATCCGTCATCTGATCCGTCACACCGAGCATGAGGTGCTCAACCTCGACAAACTGACCTATGCCGGCAACCTGGAGTCGCTCGCTGAAGTAGCCAACAGCCCGCGCTACCGCTTCGTCCGTGCCGATATCGCCGACAGCGCACTGGTGACGCAGACACTGGCCGAGTTTCAGCCCGACGCCATCATGCACCTCGCCGCCGAATCCCACGTCGACCGGTCCATCGATGGCCCAGCGGCCTTTATCCAGACCAATATCGTCGGCACCTATGCCCTGTTGGAAAGCACCCGCGCTTACTGGCAGCAGCTTGACACCGAACGCAAGGCGACCTTCCGCTTCCACCATATCTCCACCGACGAGGTCTATGGCGATCTGCACGGTGTCGATGACCTCTTCACCGAAACCACTCCCTATGCGCCCAGCTCGCCCTATTCGGCGAGCAAGGCGGCCTCCGATCATCTGGTGCGCGCCTGGCAGCGTACCTACGGCCTGCCGGTGCTGATCACCAACTGCTCGAACAATTACGGTCCGTACCATTTCCCCGAGAAGCTGATCCCGCTGATGATCCTCAGCGCCTTGGCAGGCAAGCCGCTGCCGGTGTACGGCAACGGCCAGCAGGTGCGCGACTGGCTCTATGTCGAGGATCACGCGCGGGCGCTGCTCAAGGTGGTCTGCGAAGGCGAGGTGGGCGAGACCTACAATATCGGCGGGCATAACGAGCAGAAGAATCTCAATGTGGTGCGCGCCATCTGCGCACTGCTGGAAGAGCTGGCACCGCACAAGCCGTCCGGCGTGGCGCGCTATGAAGACCTGATCACCTACGTGCAGGACCGCCCAGGTCATGACCTGCGCTATGCCATCGACGCCGGCAAGATCGAACGCGAGTTGGGCTGGGTGCCACAGGAAACCTTCGAGAGCGGGCTGCGCAAGACGGTGCAGTGGTATCTGGACAATCTCGACTGGTGCCGCCGCGTGCAGGATGGCAGTTATCAGGGCGAGCGACTCGGCGCACTTTAAGGAGCCTGTTGATGATCTGCTGCGCGTCGGCCCTGCTGCGTTAAAAACAGGCTCAGAATGCTCATTTACAACTCGTAAACTCCGCTTCCTCGCCTGTTTTTGCCTTGCATGGCTCTAGCTCGCGAGATCCTAAACAGGCTCCAAGGAGCAGGAATAATGAAAGGCATCATCCTCGCCGGCGGCTCCGGCACCCGGCTGCACCCCATCACCCTCGGCGTGTCCAAGCAACTGCTGCCGATCTACGACAAACCGATGATCTATTACCCGCTGTCGGTCCTGATGCTGACCGGCATTCGCGAGATCCTGATCATCTCCACTCCGCAAGACCTGCCCAACTTCCAGAAGATGCTCGGCGATGGCAGCCAGTTCGGCATCGACCTGCAATATGCCGAGCAACCCTCTCCCGATGGCCTGGCTCAGGCCTTCCTGATCGGCGAGTCGTTCATCGGCGACGACTCGGTATGCCTGATCCTCGGTGACAACATCTTCCACGGCCAGCACTTCACGGAAATGCTGCTACGCGCCGCCAGCCAGCCGAGCGGCGCCACGGTATTCGGTTACTGGGTGAGCGATCCCGAGCGCTTCGGGGTAGTGGAGTTCGATGCCGCCGGTAATGCATTGTCGATCGAGGAGAAGCCGGCCGATCCCAAATCCAGCTTTGCCGTGACCGGCCTGTACTTCTATGACAACGACGTGGTGCAGATCGCCAAGGACGTAAAACCGTCCGCCCGCGGCGAACTGGAAATCACCGACGTCAACAATGCCTACCTGGCGCGCGGGAGCCTGCGTGTGGAGCGCTTCGGCCGCGGCTTCGCCTGGCTCGACACCGGTACCCACGACAGCCTGCTCGAAGCCTCGCACTACGTGCAAACGGTGGAAAAGCGTCAGGGGCTAAAGGTCGCCTGCCTGGAGGAAATCGCCTATCAACAGGGCTGGATCGATCGCGAAAAGCTGCTGTCCTGCGCCAAGGCACTGGGCAAGACCGGCTACGGTCAGTACCTGTACAAACTGGCGGAGGAGTCGTTGTGAAAGTCATCGCAACTGCACTACCGGAAGTGCTGATTCTCGAACCCCAGGTATTCGGCGACGAGCGCGGCTTCTTCTACGAAAGCTTCAACGCGCGGCGCTTTGCTGAAGCCACCGGGGTGAACCGCGAATTCGTCCAGGACAACCACTCGCGCTCGGCGCGTGGGGTGCTGCGCGGCCTGCACTATCAGTTGCAGCAGGCCCAGGGCAAGCTGGTGCGGGTCAGCGCTGGCGAGGTCTATGACGTGGCGGTGGATGTGCGGCGCAGCTCACCGAACTTCGGCAAATGGGTCGGCGTGCATCTGTCGGCCGAGAACAAGCGCCAACTATGGGTGCCGGAGGGTTTCGCCCATGGTTTTCTGGTGCTCAGCGAGTACGCCGAGTTCCTCTACAAGACCACCGACTACTACGCCCCCGCCCATGAGCGCTGCATCCGCTGGGATGATGCGCGCCTGGCCATCGACTGGCCGCTGGACGGGCTGACGCCGCAACTGTCGGCCAAGGACCAGCAGGGCCTGAGCCTGCAGGACGCCGAGACATTCGCATGAAGATCCTAATCAGCGGCCACACCGGCCAGGTCGCCCGCGAACTGCAACTGGCCCTGCGCGAGCACGAACTGGTCAGCCTTGGCCGTCAGGCATTCGACCTGTCGCGCCCGGACAGTCTGCGTGAAACCATCCTGCGCGAGCGCCCGGCACTGGTCATCAATGCAGCGGCCTATACCGCCGTCGACCAGGCCGAACAGGAGCGCGAGCTGGCCTTCACCGTCAATGCCGAGGCACCGGGCGTCATGGCCGATGCCTGCTTCGAGCTGGACATCCCGCTGATCCACTACTCCACCGACTACGTCTTCGACGGCAGCAAGGCCACACCCTACCGCGAGGCCGATACGCCACACCCGCTGGGTGTCTATGGCGCCAGCAAGGCGGCTGGCGAACAGGCGCTGCGCATCAGCGGTTGCGACCACCTGATCCTGCGCACCAGCTGGGTCTACTCGCAGCACGGGCGCAACTTCCTGCTGACCATGCAGCGCCTGCTGCAGGAACGCGAGGAGCTCAGCGTGGTGGACGATCAGATCGGCGCGCCGACCTGGGCCGGCAGTATCGCCAGCGCCACCGCCGAGCTGATCGACAAGTGGCAGCAGGGTCGCCATCACTGGGGCACCTACCACCTGACCTGCCAGGGCGAAACCAGCTGGTTCGGTTTCGCCAGCGCCATCGCCGAGCGCCTGCGTGCGGCCGGCAAGCCCTGCGCCAGGCTGCGCCCCATCCCCAGCAGCGAGTACCCGACGCCGGCGCAGCGCCCGCTCAATTCGCGCCTGGATGGCGAGCGCCTGGAACAGGAATGGCAGGTTCGCCTGCCGGACTGGCGCGCGGCACTGGACGCCTGCCTGCAACGCATGAACTGAAGGCTCCCGGCGGAACGTGCATAATGCGCCGATCATCCCGGCGCAGTTTTCCATGAGCTCGATCCCCGCCACGCCCCGACGCCTCCGCTGGCGCAGCCTTGTGCTGCTGGCGCTGCTGCTCGCTCCGCTGCTGTGGCCGGTGCATTACCTGGCCGAGCGTTATTACCGTGAGGTGCTGATCGAGCAGAATCGGCAGACGCTGGACCTGTATGTCGCCAACCTGCTCGGCACGCTGCGCCGCTACGAGGTGCTGCCGCAGATCCTCGGCGACCTGCCCGGTCTGCGCGCCGCCCTGCAGGCTCCGGAAGACCCCGCCGTGCTGGACAACGCCAACCGCCTGCTGGCCCGGGTGAAGAGCCAGACCGGCGCCGACGTGATCTACCTGATGAACCCGCGTGGCCTGACCCTGGCCGCCTCCAACTGGGACAAACCCGACAGCTTCGTCGCCGGCAACTTCGCCTTCCGCCCCTATTTCCGCGAAGCCCTGGCCGGACGCCTGGGACGCTTCTTCGGCCTCGGCACCACCTCCGGCAAGCGCGGCTACTACTTTGCCTACCCGGTGCGCGAAGGGGAACAGAACATCGGCGCACTGGTGGTCAAGGTCGACCTCGACCACACCGAGACCCTCTGGGGCAATACGCCCGAGCAGCTGCTGGTCACCGATACCAATGGCGTGGTGATTCTCACCTCGCGCCCGGACTGGCGCTTCCACGCCAGCCGCCCGCTCGATCGTGTCGAGCAGGCCGCCATCGCCGCCAACCAGCCTTACCCGACCCAGGCCCCGCCAGCCCTGAATCTCGATCCGGACGCCTGGCTGACGCAAAGCCGCGCACTGGAAGAGACCGGCTGGACGGTGAGCATCCTTGCCCCGCGCGTGCTGCTCGACCGCCCGGTACGCAGCGCCGTAGCGGTAGGCGCCGCGGCCCTGCTGGCCCTGCTGCTGTTGCTCGGCCTGCTGATCCTGCGCCGCCGCCACTACCTCGAACGCATCGCCCTCGATGCCCGCGCCAAGGCCGAACTGGAGCAGCGCGTGGCCGAACGCACGCACGACTTGGAACTCCTCAACAGCCGACTGAAACAGGAAGTGCTGGAGCGCGAGCAGGCCCAGCAGGAACTGGTGCGCGCCCAGGACGAACTGGTCCAGGCCGGCAAGCTGTCGGCCCTCGGCACCATGAGTGCGAGCATCAGTCATGAGCTAAACCAGCCGCTGGCCGCCATTCGCAGCTACGCCGAGAATGCCAGCACCCTGCTCGACCACCAGCGCAACGACGACGCCCGCGCCAATCTCAAGCTGATCAGCGAGCTAACCGAGCGCATGGCCTCGATCATCGCTCACCTGCGCGCCTTCGCCCGCCGTGACCAGCACGCCCCGGAGCGAGTCGCCCTGCAGCCGGCGCTGGACGACGCCCTCGCCCTGCTCGCCAAACGCCGCCGGGCCATGGATGTGGAGCTGATCCGCGACCTGCCGGACGCCACGCTCTGGGTCCAGGCCGGCGAAACGCGCCTGCGCCAGGTGCTCGGCAACCTGCTCGGCAATGCCCTGGACGCGCTGAGCGACAGGGCGCCACCGCGGCGCATCTGGATCAGCGTGCAGCAACAGGACCAGCACCTCGAGCTGCTGCTGCGCGACAATGGCGCGGGCTTCTCGGCCGAATCCCTGGCGCGCGCCCGCGAACCCTTCTTCACCACCAAGACCAGCGCTCAGGGCCTGGGGCTCGGCCTGGCCATCTGCGACAGCCTGATCCGCGCCCTGGACGGCGAGCTGCTGCTGGCCAATCATCCGGCGGGCGGCGCGCTGATCACCCTGCGCCTGCGCCTGGCCAGCCCCGGCGTCAACCTGCAACCTTCTGAGGACCCTTCGCCATGACCAGCGACAGCGCCATCGACAGCCGCATTCAGGTTCTGCTGATCGACGACGATGCCCACCTGCGCCAGGCGCTCAGCCAGACCCTCGACCTGGCCGGACTCAAGGTGCTCAGCCTGGGCGATGCCCAGGGCCTGGCCCAGCGTATTCCGGCTGACTGGCCGGGCGTGGTGGTCAGCGATATCCGCATGCCCGGCATCGACGGCCTGCAACTGCTGCAGCAACTGCGCGAGCGTGACACCGAGCTGCCGGTGCTGCTGATCACCGGCCACGGTGATGTGCCGCTGGCGGTGCAGGCGATGCGCGCCGGTGCCTATGACTTTCTGGAAAAGCCCTTCGCCAACGAGGCGCTGCTCGACAGCGTGCGCCGCGCCCTGGAACTGCGCCGCCTGGTACTGGACAACCGCAGCCTGCGCATGGCGCTCAACGACCGCCAGCAACTGGCCGGGCGTCTGGTCGGCCAGTCGCCGGCGATGCAGCGCCTGCGCGAGCAGATCGCCGCCCTGGCCGGCATCGCCACCGATGTGCTGATCCTCGGCGAAACCGGTGCCGGCAAGGAGGTGGTGGCGCGCGCCCTGCACGATCTGTCCAGCCGCCGCGACGGCCCCTTCGTCGCCATCAACGCCGGTGCGCTGGCCGAATCGGTGGTGGAGAGCGAGCTGTTCGGCCACGAGGCAGGCGCCTTCACCGGCGCGCAGAAACGCAGAATCGGCAAGTTCGAGTTCGCCAATGGCGGCACCCTGTTCCTCGACGAGATCGAGAGCATGAGCCTGGACGTGCAGGTCAAGCTGTTGCGCCTGCTGCAGGAGCGCGTGGTCGAACGCCTCGGCGGCAACCAGTTGATCCCGCTGGATATCCGCGTGATCGCCGCGACCAAGGAAGACCTGCGCCAGGCCGCCGATGCCGGGCGTTTCCGCGCCGACCTCTACTACCGCCTCAACGTCGCGCCGCTGTCCATTCCACCACTGCGCGAGCGCGGCGAGGACGCCCTGTTGCTGTTCCAGCACTTCGCCGAAAGCGCCGCCGCCCGCCATGCGCTGCCGCCGCGAGAGCTGCAGCCGGGTCAGCGTGCCCTGCTGCTG